>VGRW01000014.1 GCA_016875225.1 Deltaproteobacteria bacterium | reverse complement strand
GCTCGCGCAGCAGCAGCACCCCGCCGTCGCTGCTCGCGTGCTCCGCGTCGAACCGGCCCACCACGGGCCGTCGTCCCAGCGGCGAAAACTCAAGCTGCGTCGCGCTACACTCTGTCTGCACAGGTCGACCCTTTCTGTTGGCCCGTTTTGTCTTGCAACTCAACGGTTAACAGAAGTCAGCCGGCCTGTGCTCGTTTGAGTGGTGAGAAATCCAGGCTAGGGAATTTCGTTTCCGAGCCGACGGAGGGCCAATTCCCAAGATACCGCCAAGTTCCGCTGCCGAG
The DNA here is from genome assembly GCA_016875225.1 of Deltaproteobacteria bacterium. Taxonomy (NCBI): domain Bacteria; kingdom Pseudomonadati; phylum Myxococcota; class Myxococcia; species Deltaproteobacteria bacterium. Next base: position 62,035 of record VGRW01000014.1, on the reverse strand, counting down.
GCCCCGCTAACGTCGACGGGGCGAGGTCGGGAGTTTCGTCCCGTCACCGCCTTGGGGGAAGGATGAAGTCGGACCTACAGCAGTGCTCGCTTCGGCTGCCGCGCCCGGTCTGGGCCGACGCGGTCGACCTGGCGGGGCTCTTCGGGGTGAGCGTGAACCAGTTCCTGATCACGGCGATCCGCGAGTACGTCGAGATGCAGCTCCGGCAGGAGCCGTCGCGGATCGCGATCGAGCGGATGCGCGAGGCGCGCCGGGCCAGACCGGCGCAGACGCCGCGCGGCCGTCGGCCGCGGCCGGACGTTCAGCCGCCGTAGAGCTTTCGGTAGTCGACGGTGAGCCAGCGCTCCGGGCGCATTCGCACGACGATGCTCCCGTCACTCTCGTCGCCGGCGCCGGTGGCCTTCACGTAGGCGTCGCCGCCCTCCACGCCCAGGTAGCGGCGCGCCAACACCCGCGTGTGTCGCTCCAGCTCCGCGCGCTCGAGCGCGACGATCGGGCCCTCGACCGAGACGTACTGGTACGGCGGCGTCTCGGTCTGCGCGCAGAGGCTGAAGCGGTCGGCCTTGAGCAGCAGCTTGCCCTTGCGCGAGTCGCGCTCGGTCACGATCCAGAGCTCGCCGCCCGGCTCGTAGCCGTACCAGATCGGCACGGTGAGCGGGCCGCGGCCCTGCTCGGCGATGCTGATCACGCCGACGCGCACGGCCGCCAGGAACGCCTCGCGCTCGGCGCGCGACATCGCAAGCTTCGCCATCCTAGCTCTCGAAGACGACGACGCTTCGGGCCGCGGCGCCCTTTCGCATCTCGTCGAAGGCGTGGTTCACCCGGTCGAGCGGGAGCCGCGCCGAGATCATCTCGTCGAGCTTGAGCTGCCCGGACAGGTAGAAGTCGACGTAGCGCGGCATGTCGGTTCGGAAGCGGTTGTCGCCCATCATCGAGCCGAGGATCTTCTTTCCCGAGAGCACCAGGTCCAGCCCCGGGAACTCGACCATCTGCCCCATCGGGACCACGCCGACCATGACCGCCGTGCCGCCCTTCTTCACCATCGCGAAGGCCTGCGTGACGGTCTGCTTCGCGCCCAGGCACTCGAACGCGTAGTCCACGCCGCCGGGGATCAGGCCGTGCACGCCCATCACCGCGTCGCCGTCCTTCGCGTTCACGCCGTCGGTCGCGCCGAGCGACTTGGCCAGCTCGAGCTTCCACGGCTGCGTGTCGACCGCGATGATCCGGCTCGCGCCGCCGATCCGCGCGCCCTGGATCGCGGACAGGCCGACGCCCCCGCAGCCGACCACGACGCAGGTGCTGCCGGCGTGGATGCGCGCGGTGTTCAGCACCGCGCCGAGCCCCGTCGTCACGCCGCAGCTTTTCAGCGCGGCGCGGTCGAGCGGCATGTCGCTTCGGATCTTCACGATCGCGTTCTCGTGCACGAGCATCTTCTCGGCGAACGAACCGAGGTGCGCGAACTGGTTGATCGTCTCGGCGCCCTTCGTGAGCCGCGACGGCTCGCCGGGCTTGCGCATCGTCGCCGCGCCGCCGCAGAGGTTGGGCTTGCCCGAGAGGCAGTACTCGCAGTTGCCGCAGAACGCGGAGAGGCAGCCGATCACGTGGTCGCCCGGCACGACGTGCGTCACGTCGGCCCCGATCGCCTCGACGATCCCCGCCGGCTCGTGGCCGAGCACGAGCGGGGGCGGCACGGGCAGGCCCGCCTCGATCACGTGCAGGTCGCTGTGGCAGACGCCGGTGGCCACGGTGCGCACGATCACCTCGCGCGGCCCGGGCCGGCCGACCTCGATCTCCTCGAACTGGAGCGGCGCATTGAACGCGCGCATGACGGCGGCCTTCATCGGGGGTCTCCTTCGTACTTCGGTTCGAGCCGCAGTCTCTCACGCCGTGCTACAAGACCGCCATGCGAGACCTGGCAGGCAAGGTGGCGGTGGTGACCGGCGGCGGCAGCGGAATCGGCGCGGCGCTCGCGCGCGGATTCGCCGCCGAGGGAATGGACGTGGCGGTCGCCGACATCCAAGCCGACGCCGCGGAGCAGGTCGCGGCCGAAGTCCGCGCGACCGGGCGCCGCGCGATCGCCGTGGCCACCGACGTCTCGAGCGCAGATTCCGTCGAGGCTCTGGCCAATCGCAGCTTCGCCGAGCTCGGCGCCTGCCACGTGCTCTGCAACAACGCGGGCGTGCTGGTGATGGGGGGCCTGGAGACGCGCACGCGCAAGGACTGGGAGTGGGTGCTCGGCGTGAATCTCTGGGGCGTGATCAACGGCGTGCTCGCGTTCGTGCCGAGAATGCTCGCGCAGCCGGGCGAGAAGCAGATCGTGAACACCGGTTCGACCTCGGGCCTGATCGCAGCGCCGGGCGTGGGCGTGTACGGCACCGCGAAGTACGGCGTGGTCGGCCTCTCGGAACACCTTCGCCGCGACCTTTCGCGGCACGGGATCGGCGTCTCGGTCCTGTGTCCGGGGGGCGTGCAGACGAAGATCCTGCACAGCGAGCGAAATCGCCCCGCGGAGCTCGGCACGTCGAAGATCGAGCGCTCCGACGTCGCCCTTCTCACCGGCGGCGGCCCGCTGCACCCCGACGAGATGCAGCCGCCCGAGGCGATCGCGGCCGCCGTGATCGAGGGCATCCGCGCGAACGACGCGTTCATCGTCACCCACGCGCACTACCGCGAGAAGGTCGAGGCGCGCCATGCCGAGCTGATGCGCGCCTTCGACAAGGCGGAGGCGCGCAGGCGCTAGAGCGGGGCGGCCCCGGGCAGCCGGTCCGCCAGCCAGCGCCGCTGCGCCATCGCGTCGCCGAACGCGGGGCGCGAGGCCTGTGCGCGCTTCAGGTACAGGTGCGCGTCGCAGTCGAGCGTGAAGCCGTAGCCGCCGTGGAGCTGCACCGCGCGCGAGGCCGCGAAGACGTACACGTCGCAGGCGAGCGCCTTGGCCATGCGCGCCAGCGTCTCTGCGTCGGGGCTGTTCGCGTCGAACGCGGTCGCCGCTGCGTAGACCAGCGAGCGCAGGCTCTCGACGCCGATCAGCACGTTCACCAGCGGGTGCTTCACCGCTTGGAACGAGCCGATCGGCTTTCCGAACTGCTCGCGCGTGGCCGCGTAGGCGCAGGTCAACGCGAGCAGCGCGTCGGCGCCGCCGGCCATCTCGGCCGCCAGCGCGAGGCACGCCATTGCGGCCAGCCGGTCCGAAGGTGCGTCCGCCCCGAGCGCGACGCCGTTCCGTGTCACGCGCGCGCTGCGCCGCGTCCGGTCCAGGACGATCTCCGGCGCGGTCTCGAGCCCGCCCGAGCTCCGCTCGACGATCTCGAGCCCGCCGCCGCGCGGGACGATCAGCGCGTCCGCGCTCGACGCGCCCCAGACCGAGGCCGAGCCCGCGTACACCGCGCGGATCTCGCCCGCGGCGATCGCGGGCAGGAAGCGCTTCCGCTGCGCATCGCTGCCGTCTGTGACGAGCGCGAGTGCGGCCAGCGTCGACGGCAGAAGCGGAGACGGCAGCAGCCGTCGGCCGGTCTCCTCCATCAGCACCGCGAGATCGGTCGCGCCGAGCTGCGCGCCGCCGAAGCTCTCCGGGACGACGAGCCCGAGCCAGCCCAGCCCCGCGAGCTGCTTCCAGTCCAACGGGTCCTCGCCGGCCTCGCTCTCGGCGAGCTCGCGCACACGCGCGATCGGAAAGCGCTCGTCGAGCCAGCGCCGCGCCTCGCCGCGCAGCAGCGCCTGCTCCTCGCTGTAGCGGATCTGCGGGTTCATCGCGTCTTCGGGAGCCCGAGCGCCCGTTCTCCGAGGATGTTGCGCAGGATCTCGCTGGTTCCGCCCGCGATCGTCATCGCGAACGAGTTCATGTAGCTGCGCTGCCAGTCCGCGTTCTCGATCGCGCCTGGATCGTCGATCCAGAGCCCGGCGGCGTCGCCCTCGAGCTCGCAGGCGAAGTCGGCGAGCGCCTGCGTGAGCTCCGAAGCGGTGAGCTTCTGCATCAGCGGCAGCGCCTCGGGCCGGTCGGAGAGGAGGCCGGCCACCCGCGCGCGCTGCGCGTTCGCGCGAAGCGCCGTCTCGCGGATCCAGAAATCGGCGAGCCGATCGCGCACGACCGGATCCGCGTCGCGAGCCAGCGCTCGCGCGAGCGCGGCCACTCGCCCGACCTGCTCGCCGCCTCCGCCCGATCCGCCGGCGGATCCCTCCGCCGCGCCGCGCTCGAACTGCAGCGTGGCGGTCGCGATCTCCCAGCCCTGGCCCTCGCGGCCGAGCAGCGCGTCCGCGGGGATTCGCGCGTCGGTCCAGATCACCTGGTTGAAGCCGCCCTCGCCGGTCATCTTGACCAGCGGCAGGACCTCGACGCCGGGGATCTTCATCGGCGCCAGGAAGTACGAGATCCCCGCGTGCTTCACGGCGTCCGGGTCCGTGCGCGCGAGCAGGATACACCAGTCGGCGTAGCGGCCGAGTGTGGTCCAGACCTTGTGGCCGTCGATCTGAAAGGCATCCCCCGCGCGAACCGCCTTGGCGCGCAGCGACGCCAGGTCGCTGCCCGCGCCGGGCTCGCTGAATCCCTGGCACCAGATCTCGTCGGCGCGGAGCAGCGGCGCGATCAGCCTGCGCTTCTGCGCCTCGGTTCCGTAGCGAAGGATCACCGGCCCCGCCCAGGAGAGCCCGACCAGGTTCAACAGGAAAGGCGCGCGCGCCCGCGCCAGCTCCTGGTCGATCACGCGCTGCGCGCCGCGCTCGCGTCCGCGCCCGCCGTACTCGCGGGGCCACTCCGCGCCGACGTAGCCGGCGTCGTAGAGCTTGCGCTGCCAGTCGCGAAGCCAGTCGAACTGCCGGTCGTCGGCCACCTCGAGCGCGCTCTGCGGAAGCTTGAAGCCGGGCTCGCCCGGATGGTTCTCCGCGATCCAGGCGCGGACGTCTGCGCGCAGGGTCTCCATTCGAATCGATCGCCCTGGGTTCAGCCGTTGATCTTCTCGAGCGGGTTCACGCCGGAGGCTGCGGCGGTGCCGAAGACGGCGTTCAGCCCGCCGTCGATGGAGAGCGCGACGCCGGTGACGAACGACGCCTCGTCCGAGAGCAGGAACGCCACGGTGCGGCCGACGTCCTCGGGCTGGCCGACGCGTCCGATCGGGTGCATCTGCGCGAAGATCCCCTCTGTGAAGAGCTTGTTGCCGTGCAGCGGGCCGAGGATCGGCGTGTCGATCACGCCGGGGCAGACCGCGTTCACGCGGATCTTGTGCGGCGCGAGATCCGCCATGGCGCACTTCATCAGGCCGAGCACGCCGTGCTTCGTGGCGCAGTAGCTGCCCATCGACGCGCCGCCGCGCAGGCCCGCGTCGGACGACGTGATCACGATCGAGCCGCCGCCCGAGTCGCGCATCGCGCGCGCCGCGGCCTGCAGGCCGTAGAAGACGCCGGAGAGATTCACCGCGAGCGTCCGATTCCACTCCTCGAGCGGCGTGTCGAGAACGTTCGAGGTCGCCGCGATGCCTGCGTTCAGGTGCGCGAGGTCGAGCCGGCCGAAGCGCTTGCGCGTCGCGTCGACGGCGCGCTGGTTGTCTTCGGGGTCGGTCACGTCCAGGCGAAGCCCGATCGCCTCGCCGCCGGCGCGCGCGATCTCCTTCGCCGCTGCCTCGGCGCCCTCGGCGTTCAGATCGGCGCAAGCCACGCGCGCGCCCTCGCTCGCGATCACGATCGCGCTGGCCCGGCCGATGCCCGACGCCGCGCCCGTCACCAGAGCCACCTTGCCCGAGAGCCGTCCCGCCATCGCCGATCCTCCCTGTTTCGCGCAGCATATCCCGGGCGCGTCGGCGCACGCGACTGGACCCGCGGCCGCGCCGGGATCAGACTCGGTCGGGCGACGCGGCGAATTCCGCGGCCATCGGAGGCAGACCGTGAAGCTCGAACACCTTCTGACCTATCGCGCGGAGCTCGCGCAGCCGGTCGCCGTAGGGGCCGGTCCGTTCGGTACCCGGCAGATCTTCGACGTGACGGGCGGCAGCTTCGAGGGACCGAGGCTTCGCGGCAAGCTCCTGCCGAGCGGCGGCGACTGGATCCTGATCGGGCCCGACGGCTTCGGGCGCCTCGACGTCCGCGCGACGCTCGCGACCGACGACGGCGCGCTGATCTACGTGCAGTACTTCGGCGTGCTCGACTTCGCGCCGGCGATGGCGATTCTCGGCCGCGGTGGGGAGAGCCAGTACGGCGAGCTCTACTTCATGACCGCGCCGCGAATGGAGACCGGCGACGCCCGCTACGCGTGGCTGAACAAGCTGGTCTGCGTCGCCGAAGGGCGCCTCGGCGCCGGCTGGGTCGAGTACCGCGTCCACCAGGTCTCGAACGGCTGAGCGAGCGCGGCCCGACCCGCGTCCTGCGTCAACCTGCCGCATCCCGACGGCGGGGGAGTCCGGCTAGCCTGCGCCCGAGCTAGGGCCTCCGGCTGGTCCTCGATTCCCCACCTGCTGCCGCTCGCGAGGGCGCGCAGATCAACGGCTGCTGCATCCGAATGAACGGCTCGAAGAACAGGCTCGCCAGGCGCGCGATCGAGAGGCGAAGGCTCGGACGGCCCCGGCCCGCTCTCGTCGTGGTTCGCGCGGGGCGACGACCGACGCGAGTTCCCGACGCGCTGCGCGGGCCGGTCCGCCTGGGTGCGCCCGAGCCGCTGCCGCGCGCGACCGGCTCGCGGCCGGCCGCATGGCTCGCGCTCTCCGCGCTGCTGCACGCGGCCGGGATCGCGGCGCTCCTGCTCGCGTCGGAGCGACACGATACGGTGTCGTCCGAGCCGATCCCGATCGCCTGGCTGCAGGTCGAGGCCGGGAGCGAAGCGACGCCCGCTGCGGCGGCTCCCGTGGCGCAGCCCGAGCCGGAGCCCGTGCCAGCGCCGACACCGGCGCGCGCGGCTCCTCGGCCGAGGCCTGCCAAGCCAGCGGTGCCCGCAGCGACGCCCGTCGCGGCCGTCGCAGATCCGAGCCCGAGCCCTCGAGCCGAGCCATCCACCGCGCCGGTCGGAGCCGGCGGGCCCGCCGCGGACGAGTCATCGGACGCGCGCGAATCGATCGCGGCCGCACCGCAGGGCTGGATGCCGCGCGGCGGCTCGCAGCCCGCGCCCGTCTACCCCGCCCGCGCGCGGCGCGCCGGCGTCGAGGGCACGGCGCAGGTCGAGCTGCTGCTCGAGTCGAGCGGCCGCGTCGCGCAGGTGCGCCTGCGCCGCTCGTCCGGCGACGGGAGCCTGGACGTCGCGGCGCTCGACGCCGTCGAGCGCTGGCGCTTCGACGCGCCGCCGCCCGGCGCGGACTATCGCGATCGCTGGTTCCTGGTCCCGATCAAATTCCGCCTGCAGTGAGGAGAACGGCATGTTCCGAGACGAGACCCGCAAGCTACACAGAAATCGGTGGATCGTTCCGCTCGCGTTCCTGGCCCTGCTCGGCCACTCCGACGCGGCCGGCGCCGCCGCCATGCCGCCGTCGTGGATGCCCATGACGATGCTGGTCGTCTCCTACGACACGTCCCTGCAGCGCCTCGACGTGCAGGACCAGGCCGCGCCCGTGACGCTCGCGGTCAATACGAACGGCATGGGCATGCCGGACGCGAGCGCGACCACGTTCGCGGACTTCGATCCGGCCGAGCCGTGGTCGGTGCTGCAGAACAGCGCGTTCAGCCGGCGGCTCGGCTGGTGGGCCGGAACCGGGTCCGCGTCGATCGCGCTCGAGGGGAGCATCGAGGACGCGTTCGGCCCCGACGCCAGCATCTGGATCGAGTCGATCTCGATCTCGCCGGGCTTGGAGAGCTACCTCGCCATCGGTGCCTACGGCGTGAACGCCAACAACACGATGGTCGTCGATCCCAATGCCAACGGCTACACGGGGATCTTCGGCACCGCGGGAAGCAGCACGCGCTGGCAGTGGGACTACCAGATGGACCACAACGCCTACGCCGTGCCCGTGGCGCATCTGCTGCCGAATCAGTCCTACTCGGCCATGTACCGGGTCTACATCGGCGATGCGGCCGGCGACGAGATCGCCGCCGCGATCGGCGCGAGCACGATCGAGACCTGGACCTGGGTCGCGCCCGCCTCGATTCCGGTGCCGGAGCCCGCGACCGCTGGCCTTGCGCTCGCGGGTCTGGGGGCTCTTCTCGCGTTCGGACGTCGTCGGGCATGAGACGGGCCATCCTGATTTCGGGATGGCTCGCGCTGCTCGCCGCCGCCCCGAGCGCGGAGGCGGCGGTCACGACCTACGTCGTGGTCGTGACCTTTCACGAGCCCGACACCCAGCCCAACGACACGATCTTCACGGGCACGTTCGTGTTCGACGACGCGCTTCACCAGGTGTCGAACCTGCAGGGTCGACTCACCGAGTCCATGACCGGGCTGCCGAGCGGCGGGGGCATGAACGAGCTGGTGCTCTCTCACCAGCTCTCGTCGGTCTACGACTCCGCGCTCGGCGGTTGGCTCGTGACCGCGTTTCTGAACAACTCGACGAACACGCTGTCGACGCTGGGCGGCGGCAATGGCTGGGCGCCGGGCAGCGGCTACGGGCTCTACTACGGCTACCCCGGCGCCAACCCCGGCAACGCCTACGTGCGCATCTTCGTCGACACGGCGAATCCCCTGGCTCCTGCGACGCAAGCCCGGATCAACAAGCTCGCGTACGCGGACTGCGCGCCCGGAGGGATGATGAGCGCGACCTGCATGACGGGAACGACGGTGGCGGGGTACGGGACGATCGGAACGATGGGCGGGTACCCCGTCTCGCAGACCATCACGCCCGCGCCGGCCGTCCCCCTCTTTCCGTACGGCGCTGAACTCACACCGAGTCACCGTCCCGCGGCGCGGTGACTCGCGTGACGCTCGTCTTCGCGCTGGCCGCGCTTCTCGCCGTCGCGTCCTGCGACGCCTCGGCGCAGGAGCCGACGCCGCTCGACGAGGTCGTGGTCACCGCCCCCAAGCCCGACGAGCCGCCTCCGAAAAGCACGCGCATCGGCGAGCCGGAGCTCGCCGCGCGCCGCGCCTCCGCGAGCGACAGCGCTCGCCTGCTGCAGGACGTTCCCGGCGTGACCCTGAATGGCGCGGGCGGCATCTCGAGCCTGCCTGCGATCCACGGCCTGGCCGACGACCGGCTGCGCATCCAGGTGGACGGCATGGACGTGACGTCCGCGTGTCCCAACCACATGAACTCGCCGCTCTCGTACATCAGCCCGACGCAGGTGCAACGCGTCACGGTGTTCGCCGGGCTCACGCCGGTGAGCGCGGGAGGGAACAGCATCGGCGGCACGATCCAGGTCGAGTCCGCTGCGCCCGAGTTCGCAAGCAGCGCGGACGAGCTCCTCGTCCGCGGCCATCTCGGCGGCTTCTTGCGCAGCAACGGCAACGGCATCGGCTACGACGTCGCGACGTCGATCGCGGGCACGGGCTCGAGCGTCTCGTACAGCGAGTCCACCGCGCGCTCCGACGACTACTTCGCGGGCGACGAGTTCAAGGCGCCGGGTCTCGCGGCGCCGCTGCGCGGCTGGCTGGACGGCGACGAAGTCGGATCGAGCGCGTACGACGGGACCACGAACCGGAACGTCGGCCTCGCGCTCCGGCACGAGGGCCATCTTCTGCGCCTCGACCTGGGCCGGCAGAACGTCGGCTTCGAGGGCTTCCCGAACCAGCGCATGGACATGACTTCGAACGAGAACCGGCTGGCGAACCTGCGCTACGCGGGGCAGTTCGACTGGGGGACGCTCGACCTGCGCGTCTTCGACCAGGACACCCGCCACGCGATGGACATGGGCGACGACCGCTTCTTCTACGGCTTCGGCATGCCGATGGACTCGGAGTCGACCAATCGGGGCGCGCATTCGAAGGCGAGCCTCGAGCTCTCCGATCGCCACACGCTGGGCGTGGGAGGCGAGTACCTGACGTACCGACTCGACGACTGGTGGTCGCCGGTCGGGAGCAGCGGCTCGATGTGCTGCGAGAAGTTCTGGAACGTGCGGGACGGCGAGCAGAGCCGGCTCGGCGTCTACGCGGAGTGGCAGGCCGACTGGAGCCCGCAGTGGCTGAGCCTGGTCGGAGCCCGCGTGGACCGGGTCGCTTCCGACGCCGGCGACGTGCAGGGCTACAACGACGTCATGGCGATGTGGAGCGCGGATGCTGCGGCGTTCAACGCGCGCGACCACCGCCGCGCCGACACGCACGTCGACGTGGCGGTGCTGCTTCGCTACGTGCCGAGCCAGACGCTCACGTTCGAGGGCGGCTACGCGCGGAAGACCCGCTCGCCGAACCTGTACGAGCGCTACGCGTGGTCGACGAGCGCGATGGCCGCGCTGATGAACAACTTCGTCGGCGATGGCAACGGCTACATCGGCCGCGTCGATCTCGAGCCGGAGACGGCCCACAGCGTGAGCGCCTCGGGCGAGCTGCACGACGCGGAACAGGCCGCCTGGAGCCTGAGGGCGACGCTCTACGCGACCAAGGTCAACGACTACATCGACGCGATTCGCTGTGACTTCGGCCAGTGCAGCGCTGCGAACGCGACGGCGACCGACGCGTTCGTCCTGCTGCAGTACGCGAATCAGTCCGCTTTGCTCTACGGGGCCGACCTCTCGGGTCACTGGCTCGTGACTCGCTCCGACCGTCTCGGGAGCTTCACGCTGCGCGGCACGCTCGGCTGGGTGCGCGGAGAGAACCGCGACACCGACGACGACCTCTACAACATCATGCCGCTGCACGGAAAGCTCGCGCTGGTGCACGAGCTCGGCGGCTTTCGCACGGCCGTCGAGTTCGGCGCGGTGGAGTCCAAGACGAGGACCTCGTCGGTTCGAAACGAAATGCAGACCGGCCACTACTCGCTGCTCGATCTTCGCAGCAGCTACGCGTTCGAGCACGCCCGCGTCGACGTGAGCATCGAGAACGTCTTCGACCGCTTCTACTCGCTGCCGCTCGGCGGCGCCTACCTCGGTCAGGGCTTGTCGATGTCGAGCTTCACCATCCCGTGGGGAACTCCCGTCCCGGGCGCGGGGCGCTCGATCAACGTCGCGCTCAGCGTCGACTTCTGAGCGCTGGCGCCGGCCAGCGCAGAGTCACCGCGAGCCCGCTCCCGTCCGGCCCCGCGTCGAGCTCGAGCGCGGCTCCGTGCAGCGCTGCGATCCGCGCCGCGATCGCAAGGCCCAGGCCCGCGCCGCCCTCGTCGTTGCCGAGGCCGCGGTAGAAGCGATCGAGGACTCGCGCGCGCTCTTCCGCAGGGATTCCCGGTCCCCGGTCCACGACGCGCAGCCAGGCGTGCGACTCGCCGACCCCGACCTCGACCTGCACGACGCCTCCGCCGGCGCCATAGCGGAGCGCGTTGTCGACCAGATTTCGCAGCAGCACCTGCAGCAGCGGCGCGTCGCCTTGCACCGTGACCGGCTGCTCGGCGCGGAGCTCGAGCGACAGCCCCCGCGAATGCGCGGCCGGTGCCAGCTCGGCGAGCGCCTCGCGCGCGACGGAGCCGAGCTCGCAGGGGGCGAGCCCCTCGCGGAACTCCTCGGCCTCGAGTCGCGCGAGCGTGAGGAGCTGCTCGGAGAGCCGCGCCGCGCGGTCGCAGCCGGAGATCACCTGATCGAGCGCATGCGCGCGCTCGGCGTCGCTTCGCGAGGCGAGCGCCACCTGCGCCTGGGCGCGGATCGCCGCGAGCGGCGTGCGCAGCTCGTGTGCGGCGTCGGCGGTGAAGGCGCGCTCCCGTTCGAGCGAGGCCGCGATTCGCGCGAAGAGATCGTTCAAGCGATCGACCAGCGGACGTGCCTCGCGCGGAACCCGATCGACCGCGACGGGCTCGAGGCGGCGCGGATCTCGCGCGGCGACCGCGTCGGCGAGCGCCCGCAGCGGAGCCAGTGCGCGTCCGATCGCGAGCAGCAGCCCCGCGCCGAGCAGCGGCAGCCCGATCACGAGCGGCAGGAGCAGGTGCCGCGCGATCTGCGCGCTCACCGCTTCGCGCGCGCCGACCCGCTCCGCCATCTGCACCAGCACGCGGCGTTCGAGCGCCCAGGTGCTGAAGACCCGCCAGCGCACGCCGTCGATCCGGACGTGGCTGAAGCCGGTCTCCTTCGCCGAGAGCCGCGTGCGCGGAGCGTTCTTCGAGTGCAGGCGGAGCGTGCGCCCGCGCTCCCAGACCTGGAACGCGACGCTTCGCGCGTAGCGGTGCAGCACGGGCGCGTGCTCCAGGTCGAGCTCGTCGTCGTGGTCGTCGTCGTCCGCGCCGTCGCCGGAGATCTGCGCGACGAGCAGCGCGGCGGACTGCGCGAGGTGGGCGTCGAAGAGCTCGTCGAGCTCGTGGCGCGATCGCAGCCAGCCCGCGAGCGACACGCCGATCCACACCAGCGCCACCGCTCCGAGCACGGCGCCGATCAGCCGCCCGCGCAGCGAGTCGTCCCGGCTCATCGCAGATCCTTGGGCAGCAGGTAGCCGACGCCGCGAACCGTCGCGATCACCTCGGGTGCGAGCTTGCGTCGCAGGTGGTGCACGTGCACCTCGATCGCGTTCGACTCGACCTGCTCCCCCCAGCCGTACACCCGCTCGGCGAGCTGATCCTTCGCGAGCACGCGCCCCGCGCTTCGGGCCAACTCGTGCAGGAGCGCGAATTCGCGAACCGGAAGATCGACCGGGCGGCCGCGGAAGCGAACCGAGTGAGCGGATGGGTCGATCTCGAGCGGACCGACGCAGAGCAACGGCGCCGCTCGTCCGGCGGAGCGCCGGACCAGAGCGCGCAGCCGCGCGGCGAGCTCGCGCAGATCGACGGGCTTCACCAGATAGTCGTCGGCGCCCGCGTCGAGGCCCGCGATGCGGTCCGGAACGGCGTCGCGCGCGGTCAGGATCAGCACCGGAACGGCGTTGCCCGCCGCGCGCAGGCGCTTCAGCAGCTCCAGCCCGGAGAGCTTCGGAAGCCCCAGGTCGAGCACGACCGCCGCGAACGGATCGCCCGCGAGCGCCTCGAGCCCCGCGTCGCCGTCCCGCACCCAGTCCGCCGTGAAGCCGGCCTGCGACAGGCCGATGCGGAGCGCGTCGCCGAGCAATCGATCGTCTTCGACGACGAGCACCCGCATCGGCCGATCCTTCCTCCGCGCGGCGTCCCCGCTCAGTCGCGGTGACTCGCGCGCGCTCCCGCATTCTCACCCGCGGCCGCGAACGGCGCGCCGCGCGCCTGCTCCGCCAGCCGCTGTTCCCTGGCAATGATCCCCGGCAGCCACAGACCCGCCAGCGCGACGAGGAGCAGAAGCGCAGCGATCGGCCGAGCGCTGCGGATCGCCTCGTTCGGCGCCCCGCGCTTGCGCCCGGTGACGAGCGCGAGCGCCAGGTTCTCGCGCTGCAGCGCGCTCACCACCACGACGCCGAACACGTGCCCGATCACCACCGCCAGCATGACTCCGGCCGCGGCCTCGTGCGCCTCCTCCAGCCACTCGCCGCCCAGGTCCGAGTAGACCGCCCATCCCGAAGCCGCGACGGCGATTCCGAGCCCGAGCAGCAGGGGAATCATCACCATCCCGACGGGACTGTGGCCGGCATGCGGCTCGGCCCGACCCTGCACGAGCGACACCAGGTAGCGACGCACGTCGTCTGGCCCGTAGCGCAGCGACGAGAAGCGCGCGTGGCGCGTGCCGATGAAGCCCCACACCAGGCGGAACGCGATCGCTGCGGCGAACGTGTACCCGAAGAGCAGGTGCAGGTCGCGCAGCCGCTCGCTCTCGGCGGTCAGGAACGCGCCGGCGAAGCTCGCGGCCAGCACCCAGTGGAAGACCCGAAGCGGCAGATCCCAGACGAGAACCCGGTCGTTCATTTCGAACCTCCCTTCCGCGGCAGCTCGAGGCTGCGTTCTGAGTAGGAGCCCTGCGCGGCGTTGCGGTGGCAGGCCGCGCAGTTCGAGAGCGGGACCGCCTCCGGTCCGCTGCGCAGGCGCGCCGGCACCTCGTCGTGCTCGTGGCGGAACCAGCGCGTTTCGGTGATGCGCAGCAGCGGCTCGCCGCCGCTCGCGGTCGGTCGGGAGCGCGCGGCTTGCGACAGGTAGGCGCGGATCGGCTCGAGCGTCTCCGCATCCGCGCTGGCGTCGACGCCGAAGTGCCGGTCGAGCCCGGCGAGGACCGCGCGCCACGAGGCGGCGTCGAGCATCCGCGCCGGAAACGCGACGTGGCAGGACCCGCACTCCTCCACGTACTCGGACGGGAGCGGCGCTCGCTGCGACTCCGATGCGCCCGCGCCGGCCGCGACCGCGATCGCGCCCGCGGCGGCCGAGAGGATCAGGCGGCGAGTGATGCGCTTCATCGCGCACCCCCCGCGCCCGCGCTCGCGCCCATGAGCCAGACCAGCAGGTCGCCCTTCTCCTGCGCCGTGCAGGGGCGCTTCAGCACGTCGTTGCAGTTGCGCCGGAACCACTTCTCGACCGAAGCGGTCCGGCTGAAGCGCTTCGCGTTCGCGGCGGGCGCGAGCGGCTCGATCCGCTGGCCGGTGACGGCGTGCTGGCCGGCCGCGCTCGGATCGCCGCCGTGGCAGGTCGAGCAGCTCCAGTCGCCGCCGTGCGTGGACGCGTAGAAGGACTGGCCGCGCGCCGCCGAGAAGCCGGCGAACGCGGGGTCGGCGTTCCGGGCTTCGGCCGCGAACGCGGCTTCGAAGTCCGCGGGCCGCTCGGCGCGCGCGGGAAGGGCGCCGAGCGCGAGCGCCGCGGCGACCAGGATCGTGGATCGCATCTCTCTTGCCTCCGTCGATGGATTCGACGGGGGCAAGGCTTGCGGCCCCGGATTAAGCGCCGCTTATGGCGGCGCGGCTAGCTGTTCGGATCCTCGAGCGGGATGCTGATCGTCGAGCTGCGGTTGCCGACCTAGAGCTTGGACCCGAGGTCGATGATCACGTGCTCGCCCTCGACGATGGCCTTGCCCGAGAAGCCGAGCGATCCAGAGACCGGGCAGATCGGGCCGCCGGTGGAGATCGGCGAGAGCTTGAGCGTGAGCACGCCCGAGGTCTCGAGGCTCAGGTCGGTACACGCGAGGTCGAGCGACGCGGGGACCACGAGCTTGTTCAGGCCCGCGCTCGCCGATTCGGCCTCGGCCGCGAAGTCGCTCTCGAGGTGCAGGTCGCCGAGCACCTCGAGCACCGTGACCACCGGGCTGGTCTCGGCCGCGACGATCCGGTTGTTGCTCGGGAAGTCGCAGTCGATCACCAGGAACACACCCTGGGTCTTCGTCGGGGC
This sequence comes from Deltaproteobacteria bacterium, assembly GCA_016875225.1. NCBI lineage: Bacteria > Pseudomonadati > Myxococcota > Myxococcia > Deltaproteobacteria bacterium. The sequence goes on along the minus strand of VGRW01000014.1, from coordinate 46,862 downwards.
GCTTCCCGTGCACAGCTCGAACAGGCTCGTCTCGCTTGCGCTGAACTTGCCGATCGCGTCGAGGCCGGTGCTGCCCGTGTCCTGCACCAGCCCCTTCACGCCGAGCTTCAGCGCGTGCGTGGTCGAGGTGGTCTGCGCGCTGGCGAGATTGGGTAGGCAGAGTGCCAGGAAGGGAAGCAGAGCGACCAGTGTGGCGACGGGGATCCGGATTCTCGTTTTGCAGCTCATGGCCGGGCGGGATCTGCAAGGGTCGAGCCAAGAGCCGCGTACGCGAGTGCTTCGTGTAGACTCCGCGGCTGCCACACGAGGAGAGCGAATGGCCAGCAGCCCGGGCGCCGAGACCAAGAACATCGCGGTGTACATCGATCTCGAGAACGTCGCGATCGGCTACCGCGACGCGCGCTACAAGATCTTCGACGTGCAGCTCGTGCTGCGGCGGATGATCGAGAAGGGCAACGTGGTCACCCGCCGGGCCTACGCGGACTGGACTCGCTACCCCGACTACCGCCGGCCGCTGCACGAGGCGGGGGTCGAGCTGATCGAGATGCCGGGCTCCAAGCTCACCGGCAAGAACAGCGCCGACATCAAGATGGTCGTGGACGCGCTCGAGCTCTCGCACACCAAGCCGCACATCGACACGTTCACGATCGTGTCGGGCGATTCGGATTTCTCGCCGCTGGTCGCGAAGCTGCGCGAGAACAACCGGCACACGATCGGCTGCGGGGTCAAGAACTCGACCTCGCCCATGTTCATCGAGCACTGCGACGAGTTCATCTACTACGACGACCTGGTGCGCAAGACCGTCGAGCGCGAGAAGAAGCCGCTGCCGAAGGCCAAGGAGCTGCCGAAGAAGCAGCGCGAGGCGTTCGACCTGCTGATCGAGTCGGTCGAGGCGCTGCTGCGCGAGAACCGCGAGGCGCACTCGTCGCTCGTGAAGGAGACGATGAAGCGCAAGAACCCCGGTGTCAACGAGGAGTACCACGGCTACCGCTCGTTCAACCGGCTGCTCGAGGACGCGCAGAAGCAGAAGCTGATCGTGATCCACAAGGACGCGAGAAGCGGAACCTACGTGATCGACGAGGTCCTCTACGAGGCGAGCTGAGCCGCGCGGCTAGAGCCCGAGCTCGCGCAGCTCGACGGTGCGCTTCTCGATCGCGCTCCTCTCGCCGGCCGCGCCCACGGCGACGGCGAGCGCGCCGTCCTCGACCGAGACCAGCGGCTTCGCGCCGCTGCGGATCGCGTCGCGGAACGCGAGATGCTCGAGCAGCGTCGAGCCGTGGTGCGCGCCCGCTTCCCGGGCTCGCGGATCGACGTGGAACTGGATCGTCGTCGGCTCGTTCCGGTCGCGCCGGGTGAGCACGAGCCGGTGCGCGGGGATGAACGCCTCGGCCTTGCCGCGGTCGCCGGTCGCGGCGATCTCCATCTCGTTCGTCGAGTTCTCGGCGAACATGCACAGGTCGAGCAAGCCCCGCGCGCCGGAGTCGAAGTCGACCGTGACGAAGGCGTTGTCGAGGATGTCGGGCCGCTCCCCGCCGTAGCGCTCGTCCAGATGGTTCACGTCCATCGCGCCCGACGCGTACACGCGCACCGGGCGGGCGCGCGTCGCCAGGTTCATCAGGTCGAAGAAATGGCAGCACTTCTCGACCAGCGTGCCGCCGGTGTTGCGCGAGAAGCGGTTCCAGTCGCCGACCTTGCGCAGGAACGGGTAGCGGTGCTCGCGGATCGCCAGCATGCGCAGGGTTCCGATCGCGCCCGCGTGCACCTCCTCGACCAGGCGCGCGACCGGCCGCATGAAGCGGTACTCCATCCCCACCCAGGTCACGGCCGGGTGCCGCGCGGCCTGCTCGACCACGCGCTTGCAGTCGTCGACGGTGGTGCAGAGCGGCTTTTCGACCAGCACGTGCTTCGTGGTGCGGAACACGTCCTGCAGCACTGCGAAGTGGGTGTGATTGGGCGAGGCGATCACCACCGCGTCGACCGCGGCTCTCGAGAGCAGCTCGCGGTGGTCGGCGTAGATCTCCACGTCGGCGCCCGCGGCGAGCCGGCCCCAGCCGCGGCTTCGCTCGTCGGGATCGGCGATCGCGCTGACCGCGACGCCGGGAAGCAGCGCCAGGTTGCGGATGTGCTCGCAGCCCATCATGCCGGTGCCGATCACACCGATGCGGATCACCGAGGAGTTCATGCTCGGGGAGCCTAGAGCACGCAGCCCTGTGATAGCGAGGGTCCGGCACCGGCCAGCGCCCGTCGCAGCGCCGTCACGTCGGCGATGTCGCAGCTCGAAGCGGAGCTGCCGTTCGCCCCGTTCACGTTGCACTTCGCGAGCGCCGCGGGCGTGCTCGCGCCCGCGAGCCAGGCGCGCATTCCCGCGACGTCGGCCGCGGTGTCGACCCCGTCGGCCGTGACGTCGCCGCACTGCGAGGCGTCGCGAATTCCGTCGGGCTGCGAGCCGTCGCCGATCCCGCCGCGGTCGATGCCGAGGCGCTCGCCCGACCCGGGCGGCACGCAGGTGTAGGTGAGCTCCTGTCCGGGAGTCGAAGCCAGCAGGAGCAGGTTCGCGGCGCTGATCGTCGGCGCACCGCCGAGGTCGGGCGTGAAGTCGCTCGGGCTGCTCATCCACCAGCCGCGCGGCTGTCCGGCGATCCGACCCTTCACGATCAGGTCGCATTCCTTGTTCCCGGGGCGATCCGGATCGGCGTAGCTCGCGCCGGCGCGCGCGATCAGGAGCGCGATGCGATTCGAGAGCTCCACGGCCTGGTAGTTCGCATCCGTCGCCGTGACCTGCTGGCCGACCACGGGCGCGAGATCGGTGTCGAACGCGAGGGTCAGCTGGGCGACCTGCGTGCGCTGCGCGTCGCCGCCGGGAAACTGGAACACCGGCGACTGCAGGAACGAGAGCACCGTCGCGACCGAGCCGTCGTGCAGGTAGCCGAAGCCGCGGACCTGAGGCGCGTTCGGATCCGCGCCGCTATTCACCTGCCCGAACATGCCGACCTTCTGATACGCGTTGCGCAGGTGTGCGACCTTGAAGTGCTGCGTCTCGGCCTCGAAGGTCGAGAGCCCCGCGCTGCCGAAGAACCCCGACGCCTGGTTCAGCGTATGGCAGCCCTCGCAGGTCTTGAGCGTGTCCGAGATCGGGCCCACGTAGAAGTTCAGCCCGGCCTGCTGGTCGGCCGTGAGCGAGCGGTCGAGATTGCGGATCGGGTTGGGAGGCAGCTGCACCTGCAGGATGAAGTCCGTGAACGCGATCATGTCGCCGGCCGGGATCGTGCTCTGCCGCCCGAGCAGCCCGACGAATGCGGGATTGAAGGCCTGGAACGCTAGCCGCTCGTCCAGCGCGCCCGGGGTCCCGTCGTAGGCCCACGGGTTCTGCGCGGTGCCGCCGGAGCGGTCGCCGCGCCAGTGCATCGGCCCGCCGTGGTCCATCCCGCGCAGCGTCTGCGTGGTCATCGGGCCCTTCAGCGGGTGGAAGTCGAGGTTGCCCGGCACGACGCTGCCGGGCTGCAGGAAGTTCAGAGTCGGTCCGGTCAGGCCGAAGCTCTGCAGCGGCGGATTGAGCTTCACGAACGGGTTGTTGTTCAGCACGACCGAGCCCGCCGGATCGCCGAGATCCCAGGCCAGGCTGTCGAAGTCGCCGAAGACGTGACAGCTCGCGCAGGCCGCCTCGCCATTCGAGGACGAGAAGCGCGCGTCGTAGAAGATCTCGCGGCCGACGGTGATGCTCTCCTCCTCGGGGCTGTGGAGCGGCAGGTGCGCGATCTCGGCACGCGCGGCCGTGTCGACGATCGAGATCGCGTTGTCGAAGCGGGTCAGCACGTAGAGCCGGCCGCGCGGCTCGTCGAGCGCAACGCCGCCGGGCCCGCCGGCCGAGAGCTCGACGTGATCGTCCGTGTCGGGCGCGAACGCGCCGGGCGAGCCAGGCGCGAGCGCCAGCGCGGCCGTGTCGACGATGCCGATCTTGCGCGAGCCGAACGCCGCGACGTAGAGCGTCGAGCCGTCGCTCGTGATCGCCATGTCCGTCGGCATCGCCAGGCTTCGGTCGTTCACGTCCTGCGCGGGCGTGAGGTTGGTGTAGACGATGTGCGGGTTCAGACGCCGCGGCTGCGCGACGCCGCCGCTGATCAGCGAGATCTGCGCGCGGTGCAGCTCGCCGCGCAGGCTGGTCGCGCCGGAGCCCTCGAAGCGATCCATGTTGTTCGCGTCGGTGTTCGAGACGTAGATCGTCCCGTTCACGGGGTGCACGACCATGTTGAACAGGATCGTGCCCACCGACGAGACGCTGCCCGTGATCGCGCTCGCGTCTAGAAGCGTCGCGTCCGCGTCGATGCTGAACACGTCCTGGTCGGGCAGGCTGAAGCGGACCAGGCCGTTGTGGTCGCTGCCGTTCACGTCGCGCCAGGTCGTCGGGCCGACCTGCTGCAGCATCACGCCGACCTGCGGAGCCGGCAGGCCGCTCACCGTTGGAAGCGGCGCCGGCGTCGGCAGCACCCCCTCGCTCACGGTGGTGGTCTTGTTGCCGGAGTGGAAGACCGCCAGGTAGACGGTCAGGCCGTCGGGGCTCGTCGCGAGCGCGCGCGGCGTGTCGCCGAACGCGGAGAGGATCGCGATCTCGTCTCCGCCTGCGCTTGCGCCGAGGTTCGTCGCGTCGAAGACCCAGACGTCCGCGCGCCCGACGCTCGGCGTGAGAAGCTGCGGATCTCCGGGGCGGTTCTGCCCGCGGTGCGCGGCGCTGATGAAGGCGCGATTGCGCCCCGCACCCGCGAAGACGATGTCGCGCGGCTCGTCGCCGACGTGCAGCGTGCGCACGACCCGCTGCGTCGCGACGTCGACGATCGAGACGCTGTCCGATAGGTGGTTCACCACCCAGACCTGGCCGCTCGGGCTCTCGGCGACCGCGACCGGATCGACGCCGACCGGCACCGAGCCCGAATGCGAGAGCCCCGCCGCCGAGACGTCGAAGATCTCGAGCCGGCCGTCGGGGATGTTGCACACGAAGAGCTTGCTGCCGTCCGCCGAGCGCGCGATCGGTCGCACCGGCCCGCTCTCGAACAGCGTGTAGTTGCCCTGCGCAAACGCGGGTCCCGAAACGAGAATCGAGCCCAGGGCCAGCGCGAGCCGCACGAGCAAGGAAGTCCCACTACGCATTTCCCTTCCCCTTCCGAGGCCCGCGAGGACCGAGCGCCATGCTAACCCGCGAGGCGCCGCGCGGGGGGAAAGATCTTTGCTGCGCGACGCGCCGGCGCGTCTAGCCCTTCGACCCGCCCTCGACCGGCCCGCCCGCCTCGACCCAGCCCTTGAAGCCGGTGGCGATGTGCGACACGCCCTCGAGCCCCATGTCCTGCACGGCCTTGGCGGCGAGCGCCGAGCGCCAGCCGCTCGCGCAGTGCAGCACGAAGCGCTTGCCGCTGCCGAACACGTCCTTGTAGTAGGGGCTCTCGGGGTCGACCCAGAACTCGAGCATTCCGCGCGGCGCGTGAAACGAGCCGGGAATGAAGCCGTCGGCTTCGCGCTCGCGCGGATCGCGCAGATCGACGATCAACACGTCGTCGCGCTTCGCGAGCGCGATCGCGTCCTTCGCGCTCACCGACTCGACCTCGGCGTTGGCCTCGTCCACGAGCTGGCGCACGCCCTTTCTGAGCTTCTTCATGGCTCGAGTGTGCCAGAATGTCCGTCCACGGAGGAGAGTCTTCTTGAAGAACAACCTCGGACTGTTTCTCGCCAAGCGCGCGCACCTGAACCCGGGCCTCGAGGCGTTCATCGACACGCACTCGGGAAGGCGCTTCAGCTTCGCGGAGCTCGACGCGCGCGCGAACCGCACCGCGAACTTCCTCGCGCGCGAGCTCGGCGTGCGAAAGGGCGACCGTGTGGCGCTGCTGCTGATGAACAGCCCCGAGTTCATGGAGAGCTTCTTCGCGATCGCCAAGATCGGCGCGGTCTGCGTGCCGCTGAACTGGCGCCTGGTCGCGGACGAGCTGCAGTTCATCCTGAAGGACGCCGGCGCGACCGTGGTGATCTACGGTGGCGAGTTCGGCAAGACCGTCGGCGAGCTCGAGCTGCGCGGCGCGGGGACGGACGTGTTGCACTGGGTGCACGTGGGCGGCGCGGAGTCTCGCGCGGGCTTCGCGAAGGACTACGACGCGCTGCAGGGCGCGGCGCAGGCGAGCTCGCCCGAGGTCACGGCCTGCGACGACGACCTGCTCTACATCATGTACACGTCCGGCACGACGGGCCTGCCCAAGGGCGCGATGCACACGCACTCGACGGCGATGTGGGGCGTGATGACGATCGCCGCCACCGCCGAGATGCGCTTCAAGGACCGCTACCTGGTCTCGCTGCCGCTCTTCCACGTCGGCGCGCTGACGCCGATCACCGGCAACGTCTACCGCGGCGTGACCAGCATCGTGATGCGCGCCTTCGACCCGACCAAGGCCTGGGAGCTGATCCAGACCGAGAGGGTCAGCGTGGCGCTCAAGGTTCCCGCGATGCTGAACTTCATGCTGCAGACCTACGACCCGAAGAAGTTCGACATCTCGAGCCTGCGCTGGATCATGAGCGGCGCGGCGCCGGTCCCGGTCACGCTGATCCAGGCCTACGCCAAGCTCGGCATCGAGATCCACCAGGTCTACGGCCTGACCGAGAGCTGCGGGCCGGCCTGTCTGATCGGTCCCGACGACGCGATCGCGAAGGCGGGCTCGACCGGCAAGGCGTTCTTCCACACGGACGTGCGCGTGGTGGACGGCAAGGGCAAGGAGATCTCGGCCGGCGAGCAGGGCGAGGTGATCATCCGCGGCCCGCACGTGATGACCGGCTACTGGAACCGGCCCGAGGCGACGTCCGAGACGATCAAGAGCGGCTGGCTGCACTCCGGCGACGTCGCCACCGTCGACAAGGAAGGATTCGTCTACATCCAGGACCGGATGAAGGACATGATCATCTCGGGCGGCGAGAACGTGTACCCGGCCGAGATCGAGAACGTGATCCTGGCGCACCCGAAGGTCGCCGAGGTGGCGGTGATCGGTCAGCCGAGCGCGAAGTGGGGCGAGTCGGCGTTCGCGGTGGTGGTGAGGCACGACCCGTCGCTCACGGAGCGCGAGGTGATCGAGTGGTGCAACGGAAAGCTCGCGCGCTTCAAGCAGCCGCGCGCGGCGGGATTCATCGACGTGATCCCGCGCAACCCCAGCGGCAAGGTGCTGAAGCGCCTGCTGCGCGACCAGTTCCCGGGCCCGGCGCCGGAGTAGGAGCGAAATGCAGAAGTGGCTTCTCGTCGCAGCGCTGCTGCTCCTCTCGATCGACGCGCGCGCGGCGCAGCTGATCCTGAACGAGTACAACGCCGTGTCGGCGTCGAACTATCTGAACGGCGGCACCCTCGGCGCCGACCTGGATGGCGGACAGGCCGCGGACCCGGCCTTCGGGCGCGTGCTCGGAAACGGCGGCGACTGGTTCGAGCTGGTCGTGGTCGCCGATCACCTCGACGTGCGCGGCTGGAAGCTCTCGATCTGCGACAACGGCGTCTGCAACGAGGAGCTCGTGTTCAGCCAGAACGCGCTCTGGGCGGACCTGCGCGCGGGGACGATCGTGACCGTCGCCGAGGACGTCGCGACCGACGTGAGCTACGACCCGGGCGCCGGCGACTGGACGATCAACGTCCAGGCCGTCGACGCGGGCTCCGCCGACTTCGTCACGCCGAACAGCTTCCCGGTCTCGAACGACAACTGGCAGCTCACGATCCGGAACGCCGCGGACGCGCTGGTCTTCGGGCCGGCGGGCGAGGGGCTCGCGCCGGATCCCGCGACCGGCTGCAGCCCGCCACCGGTCGGTGTCAACAGCCGCGAGGTGTTCAAGCTCGAGGCCGCGCCGAGCGCGCTGACCCACCGCTGCTCGCAGTCGTACAACGACGGCACGACCAGCAGCTTCGCCGCGCCCAACGCCTGGGGCGGAGGCTCCGTGCTGCAGGACCTCTCGGCGCTGCGGCTGGGCCTGGCGATTCCCGACCGCGACACCGACGGGATCGGCGACGACGGCGACCGCTCCGGCATCGCGGGCGATGCGCCCTGCAGCGGCGGCGCGACCCTGGGCTGCGACGACAACTGCCCGGGCGAGCCCAACGCAAGCCAGGCCGATTCCGGCGGCGTCGCACCCGGCGGGCCGAACGGGATCGGCGACGCCTGCGAGTGCGGCGACGTCGACGACGACGGCGACGTGGACGCGTCGGACCGGCAGCGGCTGCGCGAGAAGCTCGCCGCGCAGATCGCGGACGTCGACGCGCCCGCGAAGTGCGGGGTGGTGAACGACGGCGCGTGCAACGTCGCGGACGCGTCGGTCACGTCGCGCGCAGCGAACGGGCTCGCGCCCGGCATCGAGCCGGTCTGCCCCGCGGCGGCGCTGCCGGCCGATCCCGAGGCGCTCTGGTTCGACCCGGACCGCCTGCTCGAGGTCGAGGTCACGATGCAGAAGGCGGACTGGGACGCGATGCGCGTCCAGGAGCGGAACCTGTACGCGGTCTTCCTGAACCTGAGCTGCGGCGACACGCCGTTTCCCGACCCCTACACGTTCTTCCACGCCGACGTCGTGGTCGAAGGCCAGCCGCTCGCCGACGTCGGCATCCGCAAGAAGGGCTTCTTCGGCTCGCTGTCCCAGACCAAGCCGTCGCTGAAGCTCGACTTCGGCGAGTTCGTCTCGGGCCAGCGGCTCGAGGGCCTCGACCGCATGACGCTGAACAACGCGCTGCAGGATCCGGCCTACGTGAAGCAGTGTCTGGGCTACGAGATCATGGCCTCGGCCGGAATACCCGCGCCGCGCTGCAACTTCGCGCGCGTCACCGTGCACACGCTGGACGGCGCCACGCAGGCGACGCCGGTCGACGGCCAGCTCTACGTGAACGTGGAGTCGATCAAGCCTCCCTTCCTGGGCCGCGTCTTCGGCGACGCCACCGGCCGGCTCTACGAGGGCACGCTCTCCGACTTCTGGCTGAAGGGCACGCCGACGACCGGCGAGCCGTGGCGCAACACGATCGAGCCGAAGGACGACGCCGCGGCCCTGGACCAGAGCGAGATCGACGCGCTGACTGCGGCGCTGGTGAACCCGGCCTACACCAATTCGGAGCGGCGCGCGGCCATCGAGGCGGTGGTCGACCTCGACGCCTACCTGACCTTCTGGGCCGGCGAGGGGCTGATCGGCCACTGGGACGGCTACGCCGACGACCAGAACAACTTCTACTTCTACGTGAAGCCGCAGGACGGGAAGATCCACTTCATCCCCTGGGGCGCGGACGACACGTTCGGGCGCGGCAACCCGCTCGGCGGCCGCACCGGCGATCCCGTGCACTGCCAGGCGATCGTGCCGCGCTCCGCCCTGGCCCGGCGGCTCTACGCGATGCCCGACACGCGCGCGCTGTACCTGGCGAAGCTGCAGGCGCTGCTCGACACGGTCTGGAATCCGGCCGCGCACCACGCCGAGATCGACCGGATGCAGGCGCTGATCGAGCCGGTGACGGGGCCGCTCACGACGCAGCTCGCTCCGATCCGCACCTGGATCGACGAGCACCGCGCGCGCGTGCAGGCCGAGATCAACGCGCCGCCGGCGGGCTTCGCCGCGCAGCCCGACCACTTCTGCTACTTCGACTGATCGGAGTCATACTGCGAACATGACACTGCGCGTGGTCGATCCAGAGCTCTTTGCCGCAAGCGCGGACAGCCTGACGCTGTCGTTCACCGTCGAGGACGCCTCGGGGCCGGTCGACGCGAGCGCGCGCGTGCTCGTGAACTCCGTGCCGAGAGCGGCGAGCGAGGGCGAGGCCGGCACGCGGCTGGTCCGCATCGCGGGGCTCGCGCCCGACACCGAGTACGAGATCTCGATCGAGGCCGAGGGCGGCGCGATCGCCGCGCCGGATCGCTACTTCCCGGGTCGCGCGCGCACGCTCCCCGCGCCGCGCGGCCGCACCGTGGCGCGCTTCGCGACGCTGAACGACCTGCACTTCGGCGAGCCGCGCTTCGGCGGCATGCTGACCGAGGAGCACGAGTACGGCGACGCCGCGCCGGGCTTCCCGCTGGTGCGCGAGACCGAGGGCGAGGTTCCCTACTGGCAGGCGATGAACGAGGACGTGGTCGCCGACATCAACGCCGCGGGCGTCGACGCGGTGGTGATCAAGGGCGACATCGCGGATCGCGGCCTGCGCTCGCAGTTCGAGATCGCGGCCCGGACGTTCGGCGGCTTCCAGGCGCCCTGGCACGCGTTCCTGGGCAACCACGACCACTACGGTGTGCATTCCGGCGAAGAGGTCGACGGCTACGCACTTCTGGGTCAGCCTCGCGCGCCGCGCGCGTTCGACCTGGGCGGCTGGCGGCTGGTCCTGCTCGACACGGTCGAGCCGGGCCACCACCACGGCGTCTTCCCAGAAGAGCGCCTGCGCTGGCTCGAGCAAGAGCTCGAGGGCTCGCGCGAGCGCGCGCAGCCGACGCTGCTGCTCACCCACCACCAGCCGGTGCCGCCGGCCCACGCGACGAGCTACCCGAACTCGATCGGGATCATTCCCGAGCACTCGACGCGGATCTTCGAACTCCTGGGCCGCAGCCCGCAGGTGAAGGGCGTGCTGATCGGGCACACGCACCGCAACCGGGTGCGCCGCTACCCCGCCTCGGGCGAGATCCCGTTCGTCGAGGTGCACTGCGTGAAGGACTACCCGGGCGGCTTCGCCGTGTACGAGCTGCACGACGACGGCACGTTCCGGCAGGAGGTGCGCCGCACCTCGAGCGCCCGCGCGCTCGCGCACTCCACGCGCTGCCGCGACTTCTTCAAGGGCGGCTACCGCGACTTCGCACTCGGCACGCTCGCCGACCGCTGCTGGGTGGCCGGAGGCCGATGAGCGCGAATCCGGGACGCCGCGCGCGGCGAATCCTGTTCGGGCTGGGCTACGGCGCGCTCGCGGGCTGGATCGCGCGCGAGGGGCTGGGCAGCGGCCCGCTGCTCGACGGCGCGATCGCCTGGGTCGCGTACCCGATCGGTCAGATCTTCCTGCGCATGCTCTTCATCGCGGTGCTGCCGCTGGTGGTCTCGTCGCTCGCGCTGGGCGTGCTCGAGCTCGGCGACGTGCGGCGGCTGGGACGCGTGGGCGCGCTCACGCTCGCATACACGCTCACCGTCTCCGCGGGCTCGGTGGCGATCGGTGTGGGGCTCGTGAACTTCCTCCGCCCCGGCGCGGGCTTCGACCCCGTGGAGCGCGCGAACCTGCTCGAGACGCTGGCGCCACAGGCTAGGAAGGTGGTCGCGCAGGCCGCGCAGGCCGCGAGCCCGATCGACTCGCTGCTCTCGATCATCCCGCGCAATCCGTTCGAGGCGCTGGTGCGCGCATTCGACGGCGAGATGCTCGGCGTGATGTTCTTCGCGGTGCTGCTCGGCGTAGCGCTGGTCACCACGCCGCGCGAGCGGACGACCGGGCTGGTGGCCGCGCTCGAGGGCCTGTACGCGATCTCGCTGCGCGTCATCGACATGGCGATGGCGCTCGCGCCGTACGGCGTCTTCGCGCTGGTCTTCTCGCTCACCGCGCGGCTCGGCGGCGACCTGCTGCTCACGCTGGGCCGCTACGTCGGTGTGGTGCTGCTCGGGCTCGCGCTGCAGCAGTTCGGCGTCTACGCGCTGATCCTGCGCTACGCGATCGGAATCTCGCCGCGCGTGTTCTTCTCGCGCATCTCCGAGGTGATGACCACCGCGTTCTCGACCAGCTCGAGCGCCGCCACGCTGCCGACGGCGCTGCGGGTGTCGGAGCAGCGACTGGGCGTGCCGCGCGAGATCAACTCGTTCGTGCTCACGGTCGGCGCCACCGCGAACCAGAACGGAACCGCGCTCTTCGAGGGCGTCACCGTGCTCTTCCTCGCGCAGCTCTTCGGGGTCGAGCTCGGCTTCGCGCAGCAGGCCACGGTCGTGCTGCTCTCGATCCTCGCGGGCGTCGGCACCGCCGGAGTCCCGGGCGGATCGCTGCCGCTGATCGTGGTGGTGCTCCAGTCGGTGGGCATTCCCGGCGAGGGGATCGCGGTGATCCTCGGCGTCGATCGGCTGCTCGACATGAGTCGAACGGTGCTGAACGTGACCGGCGACATCACCGCCGCGCTCTTCGTGGCGCGCGTCGACGGGAAGCTCGCGCTCCCCGCCGAGTAGCGGCTCACTCGGCCACCAGGTCGGAGATCAGCGAGGCTCGCGAGGCGCCCTCGAGCGGAGTCGAGTGGCGGTAGTTCGGGTGCTCCACGCGCAGCCGCGCCGAGAGCTGCGGGTCGCAGAACCGACACGCGAGCTCGGGCCCGAGCGGGAAGCGCACGTATTGCACGGCCGAGATCCGGTCCGACTCGAACTGCTTGGCATCGAAGCTCGCGCGTACGCTCGCCTCGCCCACGTCGAGGAAGACGTGCTCGTCGATTCCGATCAGGCGGTCGAGCTCGGCGCGGATCTGCTCCATGCGCGGGATCTCGATCATCAGCGTCGCGGAGAGCTCGTTGGGCCCGGGCACGAGCTCGTTGTAGACGGCGATCTCGTCCAGGATCTTCTCCTCCTTCACCGCGCGCTCGGCGCGGAGCATCTCCTGGATCTGGAACCGCACGGTGTCGCGGTTCTCGAAGATGAACGTGAGCCGGTCGCCCACGGCGATCCGGCGCGGGCGCTTGAGCTCGATGGTCCGGGCCAGGAACGCCTCGCGGGTCTTCTCGTAGGCGACGAGGTCGAGCACCTCCTCGCGCCGCACGCCTCTCATTTCGCACCTCCCAGGCCGTAGGCCTCGTGCAGGAGCACGACCGGGTGCACGGCCTGCTTTCCGGTCCGCTCCAGGATGCGCAGCGCCGACAGCGGGCAGTCGGTCGCGATGCGCTCGGGCTCCGCGCTGCGGATTTCCATCACGAGCTTCCCGGCGATCTTCTGGCTCTGCTCCCACCAGCGCGCCTTCATGCCCCAGGTGCCGTCGACGCCTGAGCAGGCGTCGATCATGCGCACGTCGTCGGAGACCAGCCCGAGCAGCTGCATGGAGCGGAAGCCGATGTTCTGCGCCTTCAGGTGGCAGGGCAGGTGGTAGGCGATGCGGCCGAGCTTCTTCGGGAACTCCCGCGAGAGCTTCTTCGCGGCCGCGAGCGAGAACAGGAACTCGCCGAGATCCTTCGTCGCGGCGGCGACCGCGATCGAGTCCTCGGTTCCGAGCAGCTCGGGGTACTCGTTCTTCAGCTGGTAGGAGCAGGTGGGCCCCGGCACCACGATCGGAACGCCCTCGCGCACGCGCGCGATCAGGCCCGCGACCACCTTGGCGGCGTTCTTCTTCGCGCTGGCCAGGTCGCCGCCGTGCAGGAACGGCGCGCCGCAGCAGGCCTGGTAGCCGCCCTCGACGGCCACGCCGTTGTGCTCGAGCACCTCCAAAGCTGCGCGGGCGGTGATCGCCTCGCTGTACTCGACGAAGCAGGTGGTGAAGAGGATCGCGCGGCCGTTCTCTCCCGACACGGTTCGGTGTCGCTGGAGGTCCTTCGAGAACGGGCGGGATTCGTAGGTCGGCATGATCCAGCGCCGGTCGATGCCGGTTCCCTTCTCCATCAGGAAGCGGACCGCGCGGTTCTTGAACGCGGCGTTGGTGATGGCCGCCGTGAGACACGACGCCTTTCCCATCAGGTCCTGCTGCGAGCCGATCCGCTCGGCGAGCGGGATGCCTTCCTCCTGCGCCTGCACCAGCTTCGCGCGCGACATCAGCTTCGGGAAGTCGATCGCCCACTCGTGCGGCGGGTGATAGGGACAGTGGTTGTAACAGAGCTTGCACTGGAAGCAGAGGTCGATCACCTCGCGGATCTCGGGCCCGGTGAGCTTCGCGGCCTCGAGCTCGTGCGAGTCGATCGCGTCGAAGAGCGACGGGAACGACGGGCAGAGCGGCAGGCAGCGCCGGCAGTCGTGGCATTTCTCGAACACGCGCACGAGCTCCGCGTCGAGCGCCTTGCGGTCGAGATACTCGGCATCGTGCAGGCTCGCGTTCTTCATGGCTCTCCAGCGGACGGGGTGGAGCGCTCTCGCACTCCACCCCGTCGGTGATCAGGCGCGATTCAGAGCTTCGGCAGCGTGTCGAGCGCCTTCTGGAACCGGCCGGCGTGCGACTTCTCGGCCTTCGCCAGCGTCTCGAACCACTCGGCGATGTCGGCGAAGCCCTCCGTGCGCGCGTCCTTGGCCATTCCCGGGTACATCTCGGTGTACTCGTAGGTCTCGCCGTGGACGGCCGCCCCGAGATTCTTGTCGGTGCTGCCGATCGGCTTGCCGGTCGCCGGGTCGCCGACGCGGCGCAGGAAGTCCAGGTGGCCGTGCGCGTGGCCGGTCTCGGCCTCGGCGGTGTCGCGGAACAGGCCGCCCACGTCGGGGAAACCCTCGATGTCGGCCTGCTTCGCGAAATACAGGTAGCGGCGGTTCGCCTGCGACTCGCCGGCGAAGGCCTCCTTCAGGTGCGCGTGCGTCTTCGATCCCTCGAGCTTGCTCATGTGTGTGTTCTCCTTGGTCGGGTTCTAGCGTCCGGTCCCTGTCTTCGAGCCGTGCAACTCACACGCCTCGCAGAGACCGTAGAAATCGATGCGGATGCGCCGCGCCGTTCGGCCGCGCGCGCGGCGCAGTTTTCGCGCCAGCTCCGGGGGCGCCTGCAGGTGAAGATCGTCGATCGCCCCGCAGCTCTCGCAGATGAAATGGTGGTGCGGCTTCGGGTTGCCGTCGTAGCGCACGCCCGCTCCGGCCGACGCGACCTCGTCGATCGCGCCCTCCGACACCAGCACCTCGAGGTTCCGGTAGACGGTGCCGAGCGAGAGGTTCGGCAGCTCCTCGACCAGGGCCTCGTGGGTCTGGAGCGCCGTCGGGTGCGAGTCCGTGGCGCGAAGCCACGCGAGGATCCGCGCGCGCTGGCGGGTCTGGTGGCGCCGCGGCGCCGGCTCGGGGGGGGTCTGCGTCACGGCCGGCACGATACCCGGGGCGGCTCCGGCCCGCAACCTCTTTCAGGAATGATTCCTGATTTGTGCGGCTCAGATCCCGGCGCGGAGCGCCAGCCCGACCTCGAGCTTGCGCACCTGCAGCGCCGGGACGATCGCCGCGAGGAGCGCGACTCCGAGCAGCGCGGCGGCCGTGATCGCGGCGGCGGTCGCGGAGACGATCGGCAGCGGCAGCAGGCCGGGCGGCGCCAGACGCGCGAACGCCGTGCAGACGCCGACGCCCAGACCGACACCGGAAAGCGACGCTCCGCCCGCGACCAGCAGCGATTCGAGCGCGACCTGCGCGATCAGCGTGGAAGTCCGCGCGCCGATGGCGCGCGCGACGCCGAGTTCGACCGAGCGCTCCGCGAGCAGCGCGAGCTGGTAGTTCGCGATGCCGAGCCCTCCGACCAGGAGCGTCACCGTTCCGGCCACGCCGATGAAGCCGGTGAAGATGACGTGGAGCAGGTCGACGAAGCCGAGCAGCTCCGAGAGGTCGAATCTGCGCAAGGCGTCGACGTCGTCGGGGTGGAAGCCGCTGCGACGCGCCAGGGTCGCGATCACCGCGCGCAGCGCGGCCCTGGCATCGGCCCCGGCGCGCGGGTAGACGATGAAGATCCGCTCGCCGTCCTTGCGGAAGCCGAGCCTCGCCTCGGCGGTCGCCTGCGGCACGAGCACGAGCCGGTTGTCGGGGCGATTCGTGTTCACGTACTGCAGGCCCGATTTCTCGTCGAAGACTCCGATCACCTCGAAGGCGACTCCCTCGATGCGCAGCGACTTGCCCACGGCCGACGCGGGCAGGTCGAAGAGGTCGCGTGCGGCCTCGAAGCCCAGCACGACTACGGCGCGGCCCCGCTCCGCCTCGCTCGCGTCGAAGAAGCGCCCCGCCGCCAGGCGGAAGCGGCGCAGCTCCGGGAAGCGCACGTCGGTCGCGTTCAGGTCGAGCCTTCGCACCCGGCCGCGGCGCTCGACGAGAACGCGCTCGGGCGCCCAGTACTCCGTGACGACGGCGTCGACGAGCTCCGAGTTCTCGCGCTCCGAGACCGCGGCATCCTCGCGCGTCGCGCGGATCGGCACTCCGGCGCGAACGCCGGGAAAGCCCGAGGACGAGACCCCGGGGATCACGAAGATCGACGGGCGGCCGTAGCGGCCGAGCTCCGCGCGCATGAACTCCTGGAAGCCCGCACCCCACGCGAGCATCAGCACGATCGCGGCCGCGCCCCAGAACACGCCCAGCGCGGACGCGAGCGCTCGGCGCGGATTCGCGCCGAGCGACTCGCACGCCTGCAGCCAGTGCTCGCCGAGCTCCATCAGAGCGATCGCAGCGCTGTGGCGGGATCGACTCGGGCGGCGATTCGAGCCGGCGTGATTCCAGCGACCAGGCCGACGGCGGCGAGCAGCGCGAACGCCGTCGCCACGACGTTCCACTCCAGACGCGGAGCTGGCACCAGCTCGGGAAGCGGAACCGTGCCGAGCGCGAGGATCGCCGCGGCTCCGAGGCCGGCGCCCAGCGCGCCACCGGCGAGGACCACCACCAGAGTCTCGATCACGACCTGCAGGATCACGTCGCCGCTTCGCGCGCCACAGGCGCGGCGCGTGGCGAGCTCGGAACGGCGGCGGTTCACGCTGGCGACCATCAGGTTCGCGACCCCCGCGCCCGCGATCGCGAGCATGCCGGTGCCGATCGCTCCGAGCAGCACGCGCAGCGCGGTGCCCACCAGCAGCATCGGCCGCACGAAGTCCTGGATCGCGAGAAAGCTGATCGCGTCGGGGTCGCCCGCGGGGATGCGGTGCCTGGCGTAGAGAACGCCGCGCAGCTCCTCGCGCAGCCGCTCGCTGTCTTCGGCGCGAAACGGGTCTGCGACCAGGTCGCCGATCGCGTCACCCATGTCGAAGAGCCGCTGCCCGCGCGAGAGCGGCACGAAGGCGGTGTCGTCGTGCAGCCCCGAGTTGGTCACGAACTGCGCGCCCTTCCGCTCCAGCACGCCGATCACGTCGAAGACCTGTCCTTCGAGCTCGATCGACCTCCCGATCGGGTCGGCTTCACCGTAGAACGCCTGCGCGAGGGTCGCGCCTAGCACCACCACGGAGCGCGAATGCGCCTCGTCGTCGGCGTCGAGAAAGCGCCCGCGCGCCGTGCGGTGGATCTGGATCCGCGCGATCTCCGCCGTGGTCGCGCAGACCAGCGTCGTGCGGGTGCGAAGCGCGGTGCGAGCGGTGACCGGGCGCGTCTCGTCCGCGCTCACCGCGATCGCGGACGGCGCTCCCGCACGTACCCGCTCCAGATCCTCGCGGTCGAGCGTGATCCGGCGCCCGGGTCGCGCGCCGCCGAGCTCCTGGCTGGTGAACTGCCCCGACGCCATCACGTAGCGCTCCCCGGTCTTCTTGAAGCCTGCGTCGATCACGCTCTGGAAGCCGGCGCCGAACGAGAGCAGCAGGATCACCGCGGATGCGCCCCAGACCAGCCCGGTGAGCGTCAGCCACTGCTCGCGCGCGTTCGCCCGCAGCTGGGCGAATGCCTCTTCCAGGATCGACGGCGCCAGCCGCAGCAGCCGCGCGAGGGACTCACGCATCGACGCGCGCTTCGGACTCGACGCGTCCGTCGCGAAGCCGCACGACGCGTCCCGCGATCGCCGCGACCTCCTCGCTGTGCGTCACCGCGACGATCGTCCGTCCCTCGGCATGGAGCTCGCGGAAGATCTCCAGGATCTCGCGCCCGGTCGACTCGTCCAGGTTTCCGGTCGGTTCGTCGGCGAAGAGCAGAGCCGGCTCGTTCACCAGGGCGCGCGCGATCGCCACGCGCTGGCGCTCGCCGCCGGACATCTGCGCGGGACGGTGCTCGAGCCGGTGCCCGAGCCCGAGCCGCTCCAGCAGGACGCGAGCGCGCGCCTCGCGCTCCTCGCGGCGCACTCCGGTGTAGACGAGCGGGAGCGCGGCGTTGCGCAGCGCCGACATCCGCGGCATCAGGTTGAAGGTCTGGAACACGAAGCCGAGCTTCTGCGCGCGCAGGTCCGCGAGCCGGTCGTCGCTCCAGTCCTGGATCGCCTCGCCGTCGAGCGCGACCTCGCCGCGGCTCGGACGCGAGATCGCGCCCAGGATCTCGAGCAGCGTGGTCTTGCCCGAGCCCGACGGCCCCATGATCGCGACCAGCTCGCCGCGGCGGATCTCGAGGTCGACTCCGTGCAGAACCTCGAGCTCGCCAAGGCCGAGGTCGAAGCGTTTCACCACGCCGCGAAGCTCGAGCAGGGCGCTCATCGGACCGCTTCGCTCTGCGCGACCAGGACCACGTCGCCTTCGTCGAGCCCGTCGGAGACGACGGTCCGGAAGCCGTCGCTGTAGCCCGTGTGCACCGGTGCCAGCCGGTAGGCGCCGCCTCCGCCGACGTCGGGAACGCGAACCAGCGTCTCGCGCTCGCGCCGGACCAACGCCGCGTTCGGGACCGAGAGAACCGCCGAGTGCGCGCGGATCACGACGCGCGCGTCGGCCGACATTCCCACGCGCAGCCGCTCGTCGTCGGGGAGGTCCACGTCGATCGTGAAGCTCGCGACGTTCGCCTCGATCGCGCCCGCGGAGGAGACCTTTCGCACCGTGCCTTCCAGCCTCTCCTCGGGGAGCGCGTCCAGAGTGACCAGCGCGCGCTGGCCCGGGCGCAGCTGCGCGACGTCGTTCTCGTCGATCTCGGCGACCAGGCGGATGCGCGTGTCGTCGGCGATCACGGCGATCGTGGTCCCGCCGTTGGCCGTCACGTCCGCGACCGCGCGACCGATCTCGCCGGCGCGCTCGATCACCCGGCCGTCGATCGGCGCGCGCACGACCGCGTTTCGCAGGTCCCGCTCCGCCTGGCGCAGCGCCTCGCGCGCCTGCAGCACCGCCGCCTCGCGTGCGGCGCGCTCCGCGTCGGCGTCGCGCACGGCGATCTCGGCCACGCGCGCGTCGCGTTCCGCGCGCTCGTACTCGAGCTGCGAGGCGACGCCCTTCTCTCGCAGCGCTATTGCGCGAGCGAAGTCCTGTGCGGCCCGGTCGCGGTCGACCCGGGCGCGGCCGAGCAGGTCGAAGCGCGCGTTGGCCTGGCGCAGCAGCAGCTCCGCCTGCCGCTCGGCGACGCGGGCTTCGAGCCGCTCGCGGTCGAGCTCGAAGAGCGGCTGCCCGCGCACGACGCGCTCGCCCTCCTCGACGTGGACGCTCGCGATGATCCCGGAGACCTCTGCGATCACGGGCACGCGGACCCGCGGCTCGATCGTGCCCGACGCCGCCACCGTCTCGAGCAGGTCTCCGCGGGAGACGCTCTCGGGGCCGAGCGCCGCGAGCGGGAGGTCGTCTTCGGGCTCGAGACCCGCGGTGAGGCCGCGGAACGCGAGCACGATCGCGAGCACGACGCCGATCACCCCCGCCGCGATCACGCCGATCCGCCGCAGTGTCGGCTTCGTCTTCATGGCGCGAGCGAACTGCAATTGCGGTGCCGCGAAGCCGCGCGGCTGCGCGCGCGCGGGATCCGGCGGGCGCCACCTGGCGCTTGCAGCCGCAGCGCGCGCGCTGCATCGGCGCCGGGTATGCTGAGCCGATGTCGGTCGTCCGCAGGCTCGCGTTTCGAGGCATGGAGATGGAGCTCGAGGACGCCGGCGCGGGTGAGCGCGCGTTCGTGCTGGTCCACGGCTTCACGGGCTCGCGCGACGATTTTCGCGAGCACGTTCCGGAGCTTTCGGGAATCGGCCGCACGATCGCGCTCGACCAGCGCGGTCATGGTGGCAGCAGCAACTCCGGCCGGGCCGAGGACTACACCCTGGACGGGCTGGTCGCCGACCTCGCGGCTGGCTTCGACGCGCTCGGGCTCGAGACCGCCGATCTGCTCGGCCACTCGCTGGGCGGAATGGTCGCGCTTCGCTTCGCGCTCGCGCACCCCGAGCGCGTCTCGTCGCTGGTGCTGATGGACACCTCGCCCGGCCCGCTGCGGATGCCGCTCTCCGAGCAGGCGCGCGCCGGAATCGCGGCGCTCGCGCGCCAGAGTGGAATGGTTGCGCTCTTCGAGGCGATGCGCGCGATCGCCTCGCGAGCCCCGCAGCCCGCGCCGTCCGCGATGCGGGCGCAGGAGCGAATGGGCAGCGACGTGTTCTGGGACCGCATCCGGCGCAAGCTCGAGGCGATGGATCCCGTCGCCTGGGACGCGCTCTCCCGCGAGCTCGGCGCCCACCGCTCCGTCGCGGATCGCCTGGGCGAGATCGGCTGTCCGACGCTGGTGATGGTGGGGGCCGAGGATCTCCCGTTCCTCGCACCCTCCGAGGAGATGGCGCGGCGCATTTCCGGCGCGGCGCGAGTCACGATTCCCGATGCCGCGCACAGTCCGCAGCTCGAGAACCCGGCGGCCTGGTCGGCCTCGATCCGCGCGCATCTCGAGCGATCGCGCTGACTCCCCCGCGCGCTGGCTCGGCTTGACCCTGACTCCCCCGCGGATGTTCACTGGCGGCATGCCGATGGATCTGTCTCTGATAGGCCGCGAGATCGGCCCGAACGAGATTCGCTGGACACCCGACGACTGCATGCTCTACGCGCTCGGCGTCGGCGCGGGAACCGCCGAGCTCGCGTTCACGGCCGAGAACACCGAGGGCTGCGCGCTTCGCGTGCTGCCGACCTTCGTCACGACCGTCGGTCGCGGGGGCGGCGCGGGCCAGATCGACGCGCTCTCGTTCGGCCGCTACGAGCCGCATCAGGTCGTGCACGCGAGCCAGAAGGTCGAGCTGCTCCGCGTGCTCTCGCCGAGCGGCCGTGCCGACTCGACGCTCCGCGTGGTGGGCATCTGGGACAAGCGCGTCGGCGCGCTGGTGGAGCTCGAGGCCACCGCGCGCGATCCCGGGACCGGCGAGGTCATGTACCGGAACACCACGCAGATCTTCGTGGTCGGGGAGGGCGGCTTCGGCGGAGCGCGGGGCCCGCTGATCGGCGGGCCGCGCCGGCCCGCGCGCGAGCCGGATCACGTCGTCTCGGACGTCACGCGCCCGGATCAGGCGCTGCTGTACCGGCTTTCGGGCGACCGCAACCGCCTGCACAGCGATCCCGGCGTCGCGGCGCGCGCGGGCTTCGAGCGGCCGATCCTGCACGGACTGTGCACGTTCGGCTTCGCGGGGCGCGCGCTGCTGAACGCCCTCTGTGACGGCGACCCCGCGCGCTTCCAGAGCATGTCGGGCCGATTCGCGAAGCCGGGCTTCCCCGGCGACACGCTCACGACCCGGATCTGGGTCGATCGCGAGTCCGCGCTCTTCGAGACCCAAAGCCAGCGCGGTGACGCGCTGCTGGAGCGGGGCGAGTTCAGCTTCGCCAAACCCTGAGGCCGGCCGCGTGCGTTTCTCGTACGCCGAGTCCATGTGCGATCCGAGTCAGTATCTTCCGCTCGCGATCGCGGCGGAGGAGGCTGGCTGGAACTCCTTCGTGGTTCCCGACAGCCTCTGCTACCCGGAAGTGTCGGACTCGAGCTATCCATACACGCCGGACGGCCGGCGCGAGTTTCTCGAAGACAAGCCGTTCCTCGACCCTTTCTCGCTGATCCCGGCGATGGGCGCGGTGACTCGCACCCTTCGCTTCACCACGTTCGTCGTGAAGCTGCCGATCCGGCACCCGGTGCTGGTCGCGAAGTCCGCCTGCTCGGTCGCGGTGCTGACGCAGAACCGCTTCGGCTTCGGCATGGGGCTCAGCCCCTGGCCGGAGGACTTCGAGATCACCGGCACCGACTGGGCGACGCGCGGCGCGCGAATGGACGAGATGATCGAGATCATCCGCGGGCTCTCGCGCGGCGACTACTTCTCGTACCACGGCGCGCACTACACGATTCCGAGCGTGAAGCAGACGCCGGCCCCGACGCGGCCGATCCCGTTCCTGATCGGAGGCCATGCCGAGCCCGCGCTGCGCCGCGCGGCCCGGCTCGGCGACGGCTGGATGCACGCCGGCGGCGACGCCGGGACCCTCGCGCGCCTGCTCGGCCGGCTCCGCTCGCTCCGCCGCGAGTACGGCCGCGAGCGCGAGCCCTTCGAGGTGCACGCGATCTCGCTCGACGCGTACACGCCGGACGGCATCCGCCGGCTCGAGGATCTCGGCGTGACCGACGTGATCGTCGGGTTCCGCAACGTCTACGAGAAGGACGTGCAGACGCTGCAGCAGAAGATCGACGCGCTGCGCGGCTACGCGGAGCGTGTGATCTCGTGTCGAGGGTGACGAAACTCCTCATTGACAGCGTTCCGGCTCGAACGTAGAGATGTCGGAATGAAGATCGCACTCGTCACGCTCGGATTTCTCCTCGGATCTCTCTGCGACGCCCGCGCAGACGAGGTCGTGATTTCCGTTCCGAAGGGAGTCACGCCTCCCCAGGTTCCCGCCGACAACCCACTCACCGCAGCCGGGGTCGAGCTCGGCAAGAAGCTCTACTTCGATTCGCGACTCTCGAAGGACGACACGATCTCCTGCGCGACCTGCCACGATCCGCGCACCGGGTTCGCGGAGCACAAGCCGGTGTCGGACGGCGTGGCTGGGGGCCGGGGCAATCGCAACGCGCCGACGGTGATGAACGCAGCCTTCCTCCCGGAGCAGTTCTGGGACGGGCGGGCTCCCTCGCTCGAGGCGCAGGCAGTGGGGCCGATCATCAATCCGGTCGAGATGGCGATGCCGGACCATCCGGCGGTGGAACGGAAACTCGCGGCCCTGGCCGAGTATCCGCCGCTGTTCCAGAAGGCCTTCGGCGATCCGAAGGTGACGATCGATCGGATCGGAAAGGCGCTGGCGAGCTTCGAGCGGACGCTGATCTCGCTCGACGCGCCGATCGACCGCTTCCTGGGCGGCGACGCGACGGCGATCTCGGACTCCGCCAAGCGCGGCTGGGTGCTCTACAACGGCAAGGCTCTGTGCGTCGCGTGCCACGCGCACGTGCCGGCGTCTCCGCTCTTCAGCGACGGCAAGTACCACAACCTCGGCGTGGCCGCGAAGCCGACCGAGTTCCTGGCGCTCGCGAAACAGCTCGCGCAGCGCCCCGCGGACTTCGAGAAGCTCGCCAACGCCCCTGGAGTCGAGGAGCTGGGGCGCTTCGCGGTGAGCCGCAATCCGCAGGATCTCGGCGCGTTCAAGACCCCCCATCTGCGCAACATCGCGCTCACCGCGCCCTACATGCACGACGGCAGCGAGGAGACGCTGGCCGAGGTGATCGAGTACTACGACCGGGGCGGAAACAAGAACCCCTGGCTCGATCCGAACATGCGCCCGCTGGGTCTCACCGCACAGGAGAAGGCCGATCTGGTCGCCCTGCTCGAGACGTTCACGAGCACCGACCTCGCGCGCTTCGACGAGCTCGGCAAGCTGATGCCGGAGTAGCGCGGCCCTCCGGCGTTTCCCGGCGCGATCGAACCGGGTAGAGTGGCGCCATGAGGGGCGGACGGTGACCACAAGGGCGATCGCTGCGGCACTGGCCGCGCTTCTCTCTGCCGCCGGCATGGCACGCGCGGACTTCGTGCCGGAGGTGGTCGGTCAGGTCGCGACCCTGCCGGAGCCGCGACCGCACTGGGTCTTCGTGTCGGACCTGCTGCTGCGGCGCGCGGCGCTCTTCGACGCCGACAGCGGCGAGTTTCTCGGCATGCTCTCGTCCAACGTCGGCCCGATCGCGCCGTTGGTCGATCCCGCGGGCGGCGCGATCTACCTGCCCGAGACCTACTACAGCCGCGGCAGCCGCGGCACGCGGACGGACCTGCTCACGGTCTACGATCCGAAGACGCTGGCGCCGACCGGAGAGGTGGTGATTCCGCCCAAGCGCGCGGACGTGGTCCACGGCGCGGGAATGGCCGCGCTGCTCGGCGACGGCCGCTTCGCGGCCGTCTTCAATCTGACGCCCGCTACGTCGGTGTCGGTGATCGACACCCGTGAGCGCCGCTTCGCGGGCGAGATCGAGGCGGCGGGATGCGGTCTGGTCTACGCGGCCGGGGATCGGCGTGTGGCGATGCTCTGCGCGGACGGGACGCTGCTGCTGATCACGCTCGACGAGCGCGGTGCCGAGGCCGGCCGAGTGCGCAGCGAGGTCTTCTTCGACCCGGAGAAGGATCCGCTGATCGAGAAGCCGGCGCGCCGGGGATCGAGCCTTTTCTTCGTCTCGTTCGAGGGCTTCGTGCACGAGGTCGATCTCGCGGGCGAATCGCCGCGCTTCGCCGCGCCCTGGTCGCTCTTCAACGCCGGAGAGCGCGAGGCCGGCTGGCGCTTCGGCGGCGTGCAGCCGCTCGCTCTGCACGAGGCGACCGGGCGGCTCTACGCGCTGGTCCACCAGGGCGGACCGGACGAGCACAAGGAGCCTGGCACGGAGGTCGCGATCTACGACGTCGCGCGGCGCGAGCGCGTGCACACGGTCTCGATCGGAAATCTCGTCGGCGCCTTCCTGGCCGCGCGGATGGGGCTGGAGGCGGGGGGAGTCGGCGCGTGGCTGCTCGAGACCCTGGTGCCCAACCCCGGAGCCGATCGGATCGAGGTGACCCAGGATGCCGAGCCCCGACTCATTCTGGTGTCGCAGGAGGCCGGTACGCTGGGCGTGCACGACGCGATCTCGGGCAAGTTCCTGCGCAACGTCGACGACGTCGGGTTCTTTCCCGGCATGATCTCGGCGCCGTGGCGCTAGCCGTCGACCCCGCGCTCGCGCTCGCCGCGCGCCTCGGGCTCGCGCTGCTGTTCGCGACCGCCGCGGCGCACAAGCTCCGCGATCCGAGCGCGTTTCGTGCGGCGCTCGCCGGCTACCGGCTCGCGCCCGAGTGGTCACACGGCCCCGCCGTCGTCGCGCTGATCGTCGCCGAGCTCGGCGTCGCGATCCTCGTCGTCGCCTCCGAGCGCGGCGCGGTCCCGGCTGCGCTCCTGCTCGCGCTCTACAGCGCCGCGATCGCCTCGGGTCTCGCCCGCGGCCTGCGCGAGATCGACTGCGGCTGCTTCGGGCCGGCCGCGCGCCAGCCGCTCTCGGCGGGTCTTCTCGCGCGCAACCTCGCTCTCGTCGCGATCGCGCTGGCCGCCGCGCTTCCCGCGGGGGCTCGCGGCCTGACCTGGCTCGACGCCGTCGCGATCTGCGCTGCGGTCGCGGCTGGCTCGCTTCTGTACGCGAGCACGAACACGCTGCTGGCGAACGCGCCGCGCCTGCGCGCGCTCCGGGGCGCGTGATGGAGCAGGCGCTGCTGATCTCGAACCTGCTGCTCTGGGTCGCGGTGCTGGCGCTGGCGGCGGTCGTCTTCGCGCTCGTGCGGCAGATCGGCGTGCTCTACGAGCGCGTCGCGCCGGCGGGAGCGCTGCTGCTCGCGGGCGGACCGAAGGTGGGCGAGGCCGCGCCGCGCTTCGATCTCGCGGACGTCTTCGGCCGCGCGATCGAGCTCGGCGGCGACGATCCCGAGCGCCGCTCGACGCTGCTGCTGTTCGTCTCGCCGAGCTGTCCGGTCTGCAAGACGCTGCTGCCGGCGGCGAAGTCGCTCGCGCTCCGCGAGTCGGCAATCGCGCGGCTCGTCTTCGCCAGCGACGGCCTGGCCGAGGACCACGCCGGGTTTGCGCGCGCGCACGGGCTCGAGCCCTGGCCTTACGTCGTCTCGACCGAGCTCGGACTCGCGCACCAGGTCGGCAAGCTCCCGCACGCGGTGCTCTGGGACGCGCGCGGGATCGTGCGCGCGAAGGGGCTGGTGAACTCGCGCGAGCACCTGGAGAGCTTGTTCGAGGCGATGGATCGCGGGGTGGCCTCGATCCAGGAATATCTTTCGAGATCGGGAGGGTCGCGATGAGCTGGGTCGAACAGGCGCTCGAGCGCTCCGCGCGGCGCGCCGCGCGCCGGATCTCGCGGCGCAGCTTTCTGGCTCGGCTGGGCACGGCGCTGGTCGGCGGGGCGGCGCTTCCGCTGCTTCCCGTCTCGCGGGCGCGCGCGGACGCGGGATCGGGCGTGCGCGTTCCCGCGCCGAGCGATGCCGGAATCGGCGGAGCGCTCGCGGACCCCGCGAGCTGCGAGTACTGGCGCCACTGCGCGATCGACGGCTTTCTGTGCAGCTGCTGCGGCGGCAGCCAGACCGCCTGTCCGCCCGGCACGCAGATGTCGCCGGTCACCTGGATCGGCACCTGCCGGAACCCGGCCGACGGAAAGGACTACGTGATCAGCTACAACGACTGCTGCGGAAAGGACTTCTGCGGCCGCTGCATCTGCAACCGAAACGAGGGCGACAAGCCGGCGTACATCACGCCGCGCTCGAACGACATCAACTGGTGTCTCGCCGCCGAGAGCACCGTCTACAACTGCTCGACCGCGATCGTGATCGGCCAGGCGACGAAGTCCTGAGCGCCTAGAGGTGGTAGCCCTCTTCGCCGTGGATCGAGATGTCGAGTCCGCGCCGTTCCTGGGCATCGTCGACGCGTAGCTCGGTCAGCGCCGCAACCGCGCGCAGGATCCCCCAGGTGACTCCGGCGGAGTACACGACCGTGAAGACCGCGGCGCCGAGCTGGACGGCGAGCTGACGTCCGATCGCGAGCCCGGCCTGATTCCCGCCGAAGACGTCCGAGGCGAAGACCGCCACCAGGACGGTGCCGAGGAATCCCCCGACGCCGTGGACGCCGAAGACGTCCAGTGAGTCGTCGTAGCCGAAGCGCCGCTTCACCGCGGTCGAGGCGTACCAGCAGATGGCCGCAGCCACGGTGCCGATCACGAGCGCGCCGGCCGGCCCCACGAAGCCCGAGGCGGGAGTCACCGCAGCGAGTCCGGCGACCGCGCCGGTCGCCAGACCGAGTACCGAGGGGCGTCCGAAGCGGACCCACTCGATCGCCATCCAGGTGAGCGCGGCCGCCGACGCGGACACGTGCGTCGCAACCAGCGCGGTCGCGGCCGTGCCGTTCGCCGCCAGCGCGCTGCCGGCATTGAAGCCGAACCAGCCCACCCAGAGCATTCCCGTCCCGGTCACGGTCATGGTCAGGTTGTGCGGAGGCATGGCTGTGCGCGGGAAGCCGTGTCGCGGGCCGATCACGAGGCACGCGACCAGCGCCGCGATCCCTGCGGTGATGTGCACGACGATCCCTCCCGCGAAGTCGAACACGCCCAGGTCGGCGAAGAACGCGCCCTGACCGCCCCAGACCATGTGGCAGATCGGGAGATACACGAGGACCAGCCAGAGACCGCTGAAGAGCAGCAGCGCCGAGAAGCTCATCCGCTCCGCGAACGCGCCGACGATCAGCGCCGGCGTGATGATCGCGAAGTTGAGCTGATAGGCGAAGAAGAGCGGCTCGGGGATCGCGCCCCAGAGGGTGCCGGCGCCGATCCCGGACAGAAACGCCTTCGAGAGTCCGCCGACGAAGGAGCGAAGTCCGATCGCGCCGGCCTCGTATCCGGGCGGCCCCAACGCGACGCTGTAGCCGAACGCGAGCCAGATCAGAGTCACCAGCGCCGTGATCGCGAAGCACTGCATCAGCACCGAGAGGACGTTCTGAGTGCGGACCAGCCCGCCATAGAAGAGCGCGAGGCCCGGAAGCGTCATGAAGAGCACGAGCGCCGTCGAAGTCAGGATCCAGGCGGTGCTCCCGCTGTCGAGCGTGGACAGGTTTCCCATCTGCAGTTCTCCCTCTCTGGCCGGCCGGCGCCGAACGGCCGGGATTCTAACCGGAGGCGAATCGAAGCCGACACCCAAAACGTGCCGATTCGCCTGCTTGCCGCGGCCCGATTGCGCGCGTAACGTCGCGTCGATGGCAGCAGCGATCAGGGGCGCGGCGGAGCCGGCTTCGGACGGCTGGCGCCCCGCGTGGCGTTCCGGGTTCGCGGGCTCCGGGCGATGAGGGCCGAGTGGGGCGGGTGAGGACGCGAGCCCCGTTCGGACTCGATCGCGTCCCGATCGCCCACGGCCTGGCTTCGATCGCGCTGCTCGTTCCCTGCTTCTGGCAGTCGCGGATCCAGGCGGGGGATCTCGCGAGTCACTCGTACAACGCGTGGCTCGCGGAGCTCGTCCGAAGCGGTCGCGCGCCTGGCCTGCGCGTCGCCTGGCAGTCGACCAACGTCCTCTTCGACTGGATCCTCGCCGCGCTCGCGTTCCAGCTCGGGCCGGAATGGGCCGAACGCCTGGCCGTCTCGCTCGCGGTGCTGGTCTTCGCCTGGGGAGCGTTCGGCTTCGTCTCGGCCGTCTCCGGCCGTCGCGCATGGGACGGGCTTCCGTGCATCGCGATGCTCGCGTATGGCTGGGTCTTCCACATCGGGTTCTTCAACTTCTACCTCGGCCTCGGCCTCTCGCTCTGCGCATTCGCGCTCGCCTGGTCGGGCGCGCCCGCGCGAATCGCGGCCGCGGTTCCGATCCTGGCGCTCGCGTGGCTCGCGCACGCGCTTCCCGTTGCCTGGGCGATCGCGCTGATCGCGTTCACCGGGATCTGGCGTCGCCTTCCACCGCGGTTCCGACCGCGGGCGACGCTCGCGGCGGTGTTGCTCCTGACCGGTGCGAGCGCGCTCGTGTCGTACCTCTTCCCGACGAGGTGGACGCTGCGGCAGGCGGCGCTCGTCTCGGGCGCCGATCAGCTGCGGGTCTTCGACGCGAGCTACGATCTGCTCGCGCTGGCGCTGCTCGCGTCCTGGGCGTTCGTCGTCGCGAGGTCGATCCGCGGCGAGGGCGTGCGCGCGTTCCTCTCGAGACTCGAGGTCCAGCTCTTCCTGATCTGCGTGGCTTCGGTGGCGATCGTTCCCGGCGCGATCCTGCTGCCCGGCTACGGCCACGCGCTGGTCTACGTCGCGGAGCGCATGTCGCTCGGCGCGGCGGTGCTGGCCTGTGCGGTCGTCGCATCCGTCGGCCCGGGGCGATCGCGGCTCGTGTTCCCCCTGATCGCGCTCGTCTTCTTCGCATTCCTCTACCGCGACGAGCGCCGCCTCAATCGCTTCGAGGATCGCCTCGACGAGGTCGTGGCGGCGCTCCCCGGGGTTCAGCGCGTGATCCTCGGCGTGCGCGATCCGAGCTTGCGCGTGAACGCGCTCGCGCACTCGATCGACCGGGCGTGCATCGGCCGCTGCTACAGCTACGCGAACTACGAGCCGTCCACGTTGCAGTTCCGCGTCCGGGCCGAAGCGCCCAACCCGATCGTCGTCGAGAGCTACGAAGCATCCCGCGCCATGCAGATGGGCGGCTACTTCGTGCGCGCGCGCGATCTGCCTCTCTCCGAGATCGTGCTCGCGTCGGACGGATCGCTCGCGGTCCGACCGCTCGCGGCCGGAGCCGCGACGAGCATGACGCTGGTCGAGATCCTTCGCTGACGGACCGGCACGCTATAGTGGCCGGTCCGGACCCCGAACGGGAGGAGGCGCGGCAGCATGTCACGTGTGCGCAGGCTGCTGGTGCAGATGCTCCGCGACACATCGCTCGCTCCCGCCGGTGCGACGCGCGGCGTCTTCATCCTCGGCATGCACCGCAGTGGAACCTCCGCGCTCACGGGAGTGCTGGCGGACCAGGGTCTCGCGCTCCTGGAGGGAGCCAGCCGGGAGCCGCTCGACGTGGCGGCGCCGAATCCGCGCGGGAATCTCGAGGATCGCTGCGTGCGCGACGTGAACGAGGGGCTCCTGAACGCGAACGGGGGCACCTGGGACCGGCCGCTGCCGATCCTGAGAGTGCCCTGGCTGTTTCGCGTTCGCGCCGGGCAGATCGTGCGCCGGCTGACGCGAATGCCGAGCCGCTGGGGGCTGAAGGATCCCCGCACAATTCTGTGTTGGGAGCTCTGGCGCGGAGCCGCGGCCGATCGCGTCGGAACGTTCCGCCACCCTGCGAACGTCGTCGAGTCGCTATCGAAGCGACACCCCGAGCGCCATCCACCCGAGGTGTGGGAGCAGACCTGGTGCCTGTACAATTCGGCGCTCCTGGATCTGTACCGCGAGAGGCCGTTTCCGATCGTGAACTTCGATTGGAGCGTCGATCGCTATCGACACGTCGTCGATCGGCTGGCCCGGTCGCTCGAGTTCCGCGGCAACGGCGAGGGTTTCTTCGACACGGAGTTCAGGCGCCACGTCGGTCGGGACGAGTTCCGTGATCCGCGCGCCCGCGAGCTGTACGAGCAGCTGGTGGGAATATCCGAAGCCGAAGCGGAGAAGCTCACGAATTGACTGGATCGACTCACAGAAAGCTGCGGGTTCTGGTCGTCATGTCGCAGCTCCGACCGGCGTCCCGCGTCGGCGGAATGGGACGCGTGGCCCTGGGCTGGGCGCGCGCGCTGGTCCGGCGCGGACACGAGCTGCACTTCACCGGGCCCCCCTCCGGGCTCGCGCTCGAGCCGCAGCCGGACCTGACTCTGCACGCCTGGCCTTCGGGCGGCGCGCTCGTGCAGCTCTCGTCGCTGATCCGTGTACAGCGCCGGATCCGCGCCGACCTGATCCACTTCCACTCCGCGCTGCCGCACGGCGAGCTGATCGTCCCGGTTCGTCTGCTCGGCGGCTTCGTGGGCGATCCCGCGCTCGTGGTGACTCCGCTTACCTCGGCGCGATCGGATTACCCCAAGCTCCGCGCGCGGAGCGGACTGCGGGCCGCGGACGCAATCGTCACCGTCTCGCGCTGGAGCGCCGACGCGGCGATTCGCGTGGGAACGCCGGCGGAGATCTGCACCGTCGTGCACGCGGGAATCGAGGTCGTGCCCGAGCTCGG
Organism: Deltaproteobacteria bacterium; assembly: GCA_016875225.1. Taxonomy (NCBI): domain Bacteria; kingdom Pseudomonadati; phylum Myxococcota; class Myxococcia; species Deltaproteobacteria bacterium. The sequence continues at coordinate 16,294 of VGRW01000014.1, read as the reverse complement.
CGCCAAGCGGCTGCCCGTGGTGGTCGCGCTGGGCCGGCTGAAGCACGTGAAGGGCTTCGACGTGCTGATCGAAGCCTTCGACCGCGCGGCCGCGGGGCGCCCGGACTGGCGGCTGAAGATCGGCGGCGACGGCGAGGACCGGGAACGGCTCGAGGCGCAGGCGCGCGCCGCGCGGCACGGCGACCGGGTCGAGCTTCTGGGCGGCGTCTACGGCGAAGCCAAGCAGCGCCTGCTCGGCGAGGCGTCGATCGGCGTCGTGCCGTCGCGCGCGGAGAATTTTCCCGGCACGCTGCTCGAGTTCCAGGCGCATGGCCTGGCCTGCATCGGCACGGAGCTCGGCGGGATTCCGGAGCTCGCGCGCGGCGGTGCCGGAGCGCTGGTTCCCGCGGGCGATGCCGGGGCGCTGGCTCGCAGGCTCGCCGAGCTGATGGACGACGCGGAGCTGCGCGGCGAGATGGGACGCGCCGCGCGCGCGCTCGCGGCCACGCTCGACTGGGACCGCCTCGGCGCGCAGCTCGAGCGCGCCTACGTCGGAGCCCTCGAGCGAAGACACGGAGCGGGGCGAAATTGAAGAAGACGGTGGCGACGATCCTCTCGACCAACTTCGCGGGCTCTCACTTCCTCTCGCTCATGCTCGGCAGTCACTCCAAGGCGCTTCACGTCGGAGAGGCGAGGCGGCTGCGCAAGAAGCCCCGAACCAAACACCCTTGCTTCATCTGCGCGGCTTCGGGCGAGTGCGCGCTGTTTCGCGACATCGACCCCGACCACCTCGAAGATCTCTGGCCGACGCTCTTCGCCCGCGTTCCGGACTCGATCCGGGTGCTGATCGACAACTCCAAGAAGCCCGGGTGGTCCGCGCGCTTCCTGTCGGACGACCGCTGCGAGCGCAAGTACATCCACCTGATTCGCGACCCGCGCGCGCTGATGCGGCGCTGGGCCGAGGACTACGAGTCGTGGCCGGATCGCTTGGAGCAGCGCGTGACCTGGTGTCGCCGGCGTCCGGATCTGATCCCGCAGATGCTCGTCGCGAGTCACCGGCGCTTCTTCCTCTACAAGTGGCTGGCCAAGAACCAGGAGATCAGCGCGTTCCTGCGCGAGCACCGGCTCGACCATTCGATCGTCACGTACAGGGATCTGGCGCTCTTCCCGGACGAAGAGCTGGCGCGCCTGGATCGGTTCCTGGGGCTCGAGCCCGAGCCCGGACAGAAGGAGTATTGGAACTTCGAGCACCACGGCTCGCAGAAGCCCGACTACGAGTGGGTGAAGAAGCAGCAGACGCAATTCCTCGATCTGCGCTGGAAGCAGTTCCTCTCCGAGGCCGACCAGACGTGGGTGCTCGGCGAGCCGCGGGTCGCGCGCTACCTGGCCGAGCTCGGGCTCGAGTTCGGCGACGACGGCCTGACCCGGAAGGGCCGCTCCGCCCGACCGACGTCCGGCTAGCGGCGCGGGTACAATCGCGCCCGCTCCGCGAGGCGTTCCTCGCTGGGGCGACGGTGGAGCGACGGGGGATCTCGTGAGTCCGGAACAGATGACGCGACCGCTGCAGGATCGACCTCTTTCGGGCCTGTGCGTCCTCGAGCTCGGCCAGATGGTCGCGGCTCCGTACTGCGGGAAGCTGCTCGCGGATCTCGGTGCGGACGTGATCAAGATCGAGCGGCCTCGCGTCGGCGACGGCGCCCGGCGGCGCGGCCCGTTTCCCGGGGGCGTGCCGCACCCCGAGAAGAGCGGCCTCTTCCTGTACCTGAACACGAGCAAGCGCGGGATCACGCTCGATCTCGAGACCGAGGCCGGGCGCGGGATCTTCCTGCGCCTCGTGGCCGATGCGGCGGCGCTGATCGACGACTGGCCGCCCGGAGAGCTCGCGCGGATCGGCCTGGATCCCGATGCGCTCGCGCGGGCGAACCCGCGCCTGGTGCACACCTCCATCACGCCGTTCGGCGCGAGCGGTCCGCACCGCGACTTCCGCACCCACCACCTGAACGTGTACCACTCGAGCCCGCACACGACGTTCTCGACGCCGGCCGAGGGCGCTCCGAGGCGCGCTCCGCCGCGCGCCGGCCGCTACCTCGCGGAGTACGACGCGGGGCTCTCCGCGGCGGTCGGCACGATGGCCGCGGTGCTCGGCGCGCTCGCGACCGGGACCGGCGAGCGCGTCGAGGTCTCCAAGCAGGAGGCGCTGCTCTGCCTGGAGCGCGTGGACATCGGCCGGCAGATCAACCCGCCGAAGCCCCCGCCCTGGACCGGCTCGATCGGCGGCCTGCTTCGCGCGAAGGATGGCTGGGTGATGGTGACGCCGGTTCAGAACCACCAGTGGGAAGGCCTGGTGCGCGCGATGGGCAGCCCGGAGTGGACCCGAAGCGAGGCGTGCAAGGACGAGGCGGCGCGGCAGGCGCACCGCGACGAGATCCAGCCGCGCATCCAGGAATGGGCGGACGGGCTCACGCGCGCGGAGATCTACCACCGCCTGCAGGCCGAGGGCACGCCCGCGGGACCGATCCAGACCGTCGCCGAAGTCCGCGTCTGGCCGCAGGAGCGCGAGCGCGACTTCTTCGTCGAGATCGATCATCCGGAGGCCGGCGCGCAGACCTACCCGTCGGTTCCGTACCGCTTCGACGACGTCGGCTGGACCGGCTCGCGCGCGCCGCTGCTCGGCGAGCACAACCGGGAGATCCTCGGCGAGCGCCTGGGCCATGCGAGCGGCGAGCTGGCTCGGCTCGCCGCTTCGGGGGTGATCTGATGAGCGGGCAGGGTTCGCGGCCGGCGCCGCTCGCGGGAGTCCGCGTGGTCGACATGACCTGGGCCTGGGCGGGGCCGCACGGGACGCAGCTCCTCGCCTGGCTCGGCGCGGAGGTGATCAAGGTCGAGAGTCACTCGCGCCTGGATCACAGCCGAATGCGCTCGCTGATGGGCGGAACGCTCGCCGGCGGGCCCGATCACTCGCCGATCTTCAACGACCTGAACAGCAACAAGCTCTCGATCACGCTCGACCTGCGGCGCGACGAGGCGCGAGCGCTGCTCCGCCGCCTCGTGGCCGTGAGCGACGTTCTGGCCCAGAACATGCGGCCAGGAGTCATGGAGCGGCTGGGCCTCGGGTACGACGAGCTCTGCCGCGTGAAGCCGGAGCTCGTCATGCTCTCGCAGTCGGCGGTGGGCTCCACCGGGCCGGAGCGGAACTACGCGGGCTACGCGCCGACGTTCTCGGCGCTGGCGGGAATCGCGGACCTGACCGGGTATCCCGACGAGCCGCCCATGCCGCTCTCGGGCTCGGTGGATCTGCGCGTGGGAACGGCCGGAGCGCTCGCCGTGCTCGCGGCGCTGTACGAGCGCCGTCGCACCGGCCGCGGCCGGCACATCGATCTGTCGTCGACCGAGGTGATGAGCGCGATGATCGGCGAGGCGTTCCTCGAGCTCAGCATGAGCGGCCGCTCGCCGCAGCGAGCCGGAAACCGCCACGACGTGATGGCTCCGCACGGCTGCTTCGCGTGCGCGGGACCGGACGAGTGGGTGAGCATCGCGGTGGGCGGCGAGCGTGAATGGGCCGCGCTGGTGAGCGTGATCGCCGATCCGGCGTTCGCCGACGCGCGCTTCGCGGGACCCGAAGAGCGCTGGCGCAACCAGGACGCGCTCGACGCGATCGTCGAGCGCTGGACGCGCGCACGCTCGGTCGACGCCGCCGTCGACGCTCTGCAGCTTGCGGGAGTGCCAGCGACGCGCGTCCACAGCGAGGAGAGCGTCGGCCTCGATCCCCACCTGCTCGCGCGCGACTTCTTCCGCGAGCTCGAGCACCCGGTGGTCGGAAAGCGCCGCGTGGTCGGCACGCCGTGGCGCTTCGAGTCGGCCGACGTCGGCATTCGCGCTCCGGCGCCCTTGATCGGCCAGCACAATGACGCCGTGCTCGGCGGAATCCTCGGCCTGTCGGAAGCGGAGATCGAGCGGCTGGTCGCGGACGGCGTGGTGCACTGAGGCTGCGGGCGGAGGCGCGCGCCTACTCCCAGCCGATCACCTCGTAGCCTTTGTCGGAGAGGCAGCGCTCGACGAAGCGCCGGTACACCGGGCTCGGCTCGCGTCCGCGGAAGAGCCCGCGAACCAGGCCGCCGGCCGCGCCCGCGGCCGCGCCCGCGCCGGCGCCGCGCCCGACGCTGCCGAGCACCGCGCCCGCGGCGGCTCCGGTGGCGCCGCCCACGACCGCGCCCTCGGTCGCGTCGCCGGCCGCGCGCCGCGCGCGCGACGGGTTCTCGGTGTACTCCTTGGCGACGGCCTCGCAGTGGGCGATGTCGCGATCGACCTCGTCCTGGTAGACCTGCTCGAGCTTGGGGTTGGGATAGAGCACCGGCTGGTACGAGCTGCAGCCGACCGAGAGGCCGGCCAGGGCCGCGAGCGCGAGCGCGCCGGTGCATCTCATCCGTCGACTCCTGCGGGAAATCGCGGCAGTCCCGGGTCGAGTTGCACCCCGAAGCTGTTCAGCGCCATCGACACCAGGTTGTACTGACCCACGGTGAATACGACGTCCATCAGCTGCTCGGTGTTCAGGAAGCGAGAGAGCTCGCGCCAGGTGGCGTCGCTGATCATCGCGTCGTTCCAGAGCTCGTCGGTGGCGCGAAGCAGCGCGCGGTCGGGGTCCGACCAGCCCGGGGCGTCCGCGCCGATGCCGATCCGCGTGATCTCGTCGTCGGAGAGACCCTCGCGCTTGCCGATCACCACGTGCTGCGCCCACTCGTACTCGGCTCGGCAGAGCCAGCCGATGCGCAGGATCAGGATCTCGCGCTCGCGCGGCGGCAGCGTGTTCTTTCCCAGCACGTGATTCGCGAAGACCATCCAGTGTTTGGTCAGCTTGGGGTGGGCCGCGAGCGTGCGGAAGATGTTCAGGACCGGCATGCCACCGGGCCGCCCGATCGCGGCGAGCGCCTGCTTGGCGTCGTCGCTCCAGTCCTCTGGTGCGAGCGCGGGGATTCTGGGAACCTGGAGTCGCATCGGGGGTCTCCTGTCTTCGAGGAGCGACGATACACCGGGGCCGCGAGGGAGTGCGAGTGAGCTGGGACCTTTCGCCGTTCTTCGCGAGCTTCGACGGGCAGGAGTACCGCGAGTTCCGGACCCGGCTGGCGCGCGACCTGGCGCAGCTTCTCGCCGACGCGCGAGATCTCGGCGCGCTCGAGCGCGAGCGCATCGCGGACTTCGCGTCGCTTCTCGAGCGGCTCGAGGACGCGACCGCGCGAAGCGCCCATCTCGCGAGCTACCTCGGCTGTCTGCACGCGGCGGACTCGCGCGACGAGGCGGTCTCGCGGGAGCTCGCGTCGGCGGCGAGTGCGCGCGCCGCGCAGGAGAAGGTCTACGTGCGCGTGCGCGCGGCGCTGCGAGACGCCGACGACGATCTCTTCGCCGAGCTCTGCGCCGATCGGAGCCTGCGCAGCGCGGGCTTCTTCCTCTCGCGAGTGCGCGAGCGCGCCGGCTTCAGCATGGGCGAGGCCGAGGAGGCGCTCGCCGCGGATCTCGACGCGACCGGGCTCTCGGCCTGGGGCCGGCTCTACTCGAAGCTCTCCGGAAAGCTCGAGTTCGAGCTCGAGCTTCCCGGTCGCCCGTCCCGGCGCGTGCCGGTGGCGCTCACGCGAACGCTTCTCGAAGACCCGGATCCGGCGGTGCGCCGCGCGGCCTTTCGCGGTGCGAACTCGGCCTGGGCGCACAGCGCCGACACGACCGCCGCGTGCCTGAACGCGATCGCGGGGACGCGGCTCGCGCTCTACGCGCGCCGCGGCGTCGCGAGCTTCCTCGACCCCGCGCTCTTCGACGCGGCGATCTCGCGCGCCACGCTCGACGCGCTGCTCGACGCCGTGCGCTCGCGCGTCGAGATCCCGCGCCGCTATCTGCGCCGCAAGGCGCAGCTGCTCGGGCTCGAGCGGATGGGATTCGCGGACCTGCTGGCACCGCTTCCGAACCGCGCGGACGAACGCGTTCCGTTCGAGAACGCGCGCGCGGAGATCCAAGCCGCATTCGACCGCTTCCATGCGCCGCTCGGCGCGTTGGCGCGCAAGGCGTTCGAGCGGCGCTGGATCGACTGGGAGCCGCGCGCCGGAAAGCAGCCCGGCGGCTTCTGCTCCGGCTCGTCGCTGATCGACGAGTCGCGGATCTTCCTGACCTTCGACGGCGCTCCCGGCGACGCGTCGACGCTCGCGCACGAGCTCGGCCACGCGTTCCACGGCGCGACGCTGGCGGGCAGCCGCGCCTGGGCGCGGCGCTCGCCGATGACGCTGGCCGAGACCGCCTCGACGTTCGCCGAGCAGGTCCTGATCGACTCGTCGCTCGAGCTCGCGAAGCGGACGCCAGCCCGTCGCCTCGCGATCCTGGACGGGCGGCTTCAGGACGCGGCGGTGTTCCTGCTCAACATCCCGGCTCGCTTCAGCTTCGAGCACGCGGTCTACCAGGAGCGCGCGCACGGGGAGCTCTCCGTCTCGCGGCTCTGCGAGCTCATGCTCGCCGCCGAGCGCGAGTGGTACGGCGACTCACTCGACGCCGACGACCTGGACCCGTGGTTCTGGGCCTCGAAGCTGCACTTCTACATCACGACGACGAGCTTCTACAACTTCCCGTACACGTTCGGCTACCTGTTCAGCCTGGGGCTGTTCCAGCGCGCCAGGCAGGAGGGACCCGGCTTCATGCCGCGCTTCGAGGCGCTGCTGCGCTCGACCGGGAGTGACACGGCCGAGGCGATCGCGCGCGACGCGTTCGGCATGGACCTCTCCGCCCCCGACTTCTGGCACGAGTCGCTCGATCTCGTCGAGGGTCTGCTCGACGAGTTTCTCGTCGGCGCAGCCGTGGGACCGGGCCTGGCTCAGTAGGAGTCGTCGAAGTCGATCTCGACCGGATCGTCGCCTTCGAGGCGAGACTGACACGCGAGCACCCAGCGGTTGGCGATGTCCTTCGCGTTCAGCGCGTCGTGCGTTCGCATCTGCACCTTGCCGGAGCGGAGCCTCGCGATGCAGCAGCCGCAGTAGCCTTCCTGGCAGGAGAACGACGGGTCGAAGCCCGCGCGCTGCGCGGCCGCGAGCAGCGTCTCTCCGGGCTTCACCGGGACCTCGCTGCGAACGCCCTCGAGCGTCATGAAGAACGTCTTCGGCGCGCCGACCGCGGCCGGCGGCGGCGCGGCGGCGGGAGCCTGCACGCGGTCGGGGTCGGTTGGCGAGACGAAGCGCTCGACGAAGACGTGGCCGCGGCCCGCCTGGCGCTCCTCGAGCGCGCTCTCGACGACGTCCATGAACGGAGCGGGACCGCAGATGTAGAAATCCGCGTTCTCGAGCCCCGCAAAATGATCCTTCGCGTTCGCGGCGTGCATGAAGCCGCGCTCGGAGTCGAGGTGATGCGCGATCTCGAAGCGGTCGGGGAAGCGATCGCGCCAGGCGTCGAGCTCGCTTCTGAAGATGATCGAGTCGCGGTCGCGGTTGGCGTACACGAGCTTCACGCGGCGCCGGGTGTTCGCGAGCGCCGACTTCAGGATCGAGAGGATCGGCGTGATCCCGCTGCCGCCGCCGAACATCACGAGCGGCCGCTCCTGCTCCGCGGCGCGGAGCACGAAGTGCCCTTCGGGCGGCTTCACCGCGATCCGGGCGCCTTTCTCGAGCCGGTCGTTCATCCAGTTCGAGACACGCCCGCGATCGACGCGCTTCACCGTGACCTTCGGGCTCGCGTCGATTCCCGGCGCGCTCGAGAGCGAGTAGCAGCGGTGCAGGCGCAACCCGTCCCACGGGATCTCGAAGGTGAGGAACTGGCCGGGGGTGTAGCGGAACAGCTCGCCCAGAACATCGGGCACGTCGAAGGCGAACGAGCGGGTGTCGGCCGTCTCCTGGATCACGTCGGCCACCACGAGCTCGTGGAAGCGGTGCTTCGCGTCGCTGGTCTGGGTCATCCGGGCTGCAGCCTAACTCAAGCGAGCGCGTCGATCAGCTCGACCAGCGAACGAACCGAGACGTCCGCGATCTCGGCGAACGGAAACACTCCGCTCGTGTCCACGTAGACCGTCGCGGTTCCGGCGGCGCGGCCGGCCAGCAGGTCGTAGCGGTAGTCTCCGACCATCACGGCCTCGGCCGGCGCGGCGCGCCAGTCGCCGAGAAGCTTGCGGATCCCGCCGGGGTCCGGCTTCGGAGCGGCGGCCTCGCGGCCGACGACGCATGCGGGGTCGAAGAAGCGCTCGAGCCCGCAGACACGAAGCGTCTCGAGGGCGTTCGCGTGGCTGTTGCGGGTGAGGATGCCGAGCCGAGCGCTCCGCGCGCCGAGTGTCTCGAGCAGGGCGGCCGCGCCGTCCGACGCGCACGCGCGCTGCGCGAGCTCGAGCTCGATCCGATCGAGGCGGAGGAACAGCTCGCTCGCCTCTCGCTCGGGGCGCAGCGCGATCTCCTCGAGGATCGGCCTTCCCTCCGGCAGCCCGAGCTCCCGCCGGATCGCGTCGAAGTCGTGGATGGCGACGGTCAGCGTGCCGTCCATGTCGAAGATCCAGTGCGCGCGCTTCGAGAGATCCACGACCCGCTCCAATCCCTAGCGCGGATTGGCGCCGCCGGGCCCGGCCAGTGCCGCCAGCTCGTCGAACGCGAATTCGAGATCCGCGCGCAGATCCGCGAGATCGGGCATCCGCTCCTCGTCGGCATTCAGCCCCCAGAAGAGATTCCCGGCGTAGCTGAACAGCGCGATGCTCACGGTCTGGTGCTGGAAGAGCGGGGCGATCGGGTAGGCCTCGAGCAGTTGCGCACCGGCGAGGTACAGCGGAATCTGCGGTCCGGGAACGTTGGTCACGATCAGGTTGTGCGGGCGGGCGATGCTCTGCACGCTCGTGCCCAGCGAGAGCAGCGTCGTCCCCGTCCACTCGGTGACCGCCGAGAGCAGGTCGGCGCCGAGCGCCTGATTCGAGGCCTTCCGCTCTCGCGTGGTCGCGCGGACGTGCTCGAGTCGCCGCAGCGGGTCGGCTTCGCCGAGCGGAAGCGGGACGATCCAGGCGGAGACGCGATTCCCTCCGGCAGATCGCTCGCCCTCCGCGCGCACGCTCACCGGCGCGGAGACGCGGAAGTCGAGCGCGCCCACGTCCAGCAATCGTCGCGTCAGGAAGCGGCGCAGCCCGCCGGCCACCGTGGCGAGCACCGCATCGTTGATCGTGCCGCCGAGCTTCTCCTTCACAGCCCGGATGCGCGCGAGCTCGAGCGAGAAGCACTCGAAGCGGCGGTGCGGGCCGATCTCGGCGTTGAGCGGCGTGTCCGAGGCGGGAACGAGTCCGCGCGAGACCAGATCGCCGACCGAGCGCAGCGCGCGACCGAGCTCGCTGCGGCGATCCGCGCGGAGCAGCTCGCCGAGCTTCGCGGCTCCCGCGAGCGGGCCGGACGCTGCGCTCCACAGGTCTTCGGCCAGAAGCTCGCGCGTGCCCGGCGCGGGCCGGGGCACGAATGGCGGCGGGCTCTCGTTCGACTCGTCGGGCGAGCGGCCCATCAGCGCCATCACGAGCTCCGCGCCCGAGATCCCGTCGACCATCGCGTGGTGCACCTTCGAGAACAGCGCGAAGCGCGCGCCGCCGTCGAGGCCTTCGATCACCCAGAACTCCCAGAGCGGGCGGCGTCGGTCGAGCGTCTGGGAGGAGAGCCGTCCGATCAGGCGCTTGAGCTGGTCGTCGTTGCCCGGGTAGGGCAGCGCCGTGTGCCGGATGTGGAACTCGGCGTTGAAATGGTCGTCGTCGACCCAGATCGGCCGTCCACGCAGAGGTGTGTAGGCCAGCCGCTCGCGGTAGCGCGGGACCCGGTGCAGTCGCCCGGTGATGAACGCGCGGATCCGCTCGATGTCGATCCCGCCGTGCACGGTGCGCAGCGAACCCGGCTCCGCGATGAACGCCGCGGCGATGTGCATCGGCGTGTTCGGGCCCTCGGCCGCCAGGAACGACGCGTCCTGCGGCGAGAGCGTCTCGTAGCGGTAGCTCGGCATCCGCACAGCATACACAGGGCGCGCGGCCTTCGAGCCCGCGCGCGGGAGCTCAGACCCTCCCCCAGGACTCGAACAGCCGCCGCTCGGCTTCGAGCGGCGCGTCGACGACGCGCGCATCCCGGCCGAACGACATCGTCGAGCGCAGGATCGGCTCGTAGCCGGGCCAGCCCGGCAGACCCTCGTGGGACGGATCGCCGGCGCGCGCGAAGCTGCCCCAGGCGTGTTGCATGGAGAGCGAGATCCGGCGGGCCGAGGTCGACAGGCCCGTGAGCGATCGGACCAGCGGGGTCTGCGTCCAGCCGAACACGAACGGCAGCTCGAGCGCGTGGCAGGCGCCGATCAGTCCGCCCACGGCCGGGGGCCGCCATGCGAAGAGATACGCGAACGCGCGCCCGCCCGAGCGCGCCTGCGCCTCGGCGAGCTGCGCGGCCGGATGGTGGAAGACGCGCGTGGACTGGAAGGCGTTCCAGACCTCGGCGGGGTCGGTCGCGAGACCGTCGGAGGCGACGGCGTCGCGGAAGCAGCGGCTCGCGAGCTCGGCGTCGGGCAGCGCGAGCTCGCGCGGATCGGAGAGCGCGCCGATGCGCGCGATCAGCGACGCCTCGCGCATGCCGACCGCGCTCCCGTCGACGAGCGAGAACAGCTTCCACTCCTCGCGCGTGGTCCCGATCAGCAGCTCCTTGTCCGAGAGCGCGCCCCGCTGGATCGCCGCGAGCGGAGTCTCGCCGACGATCGCGCCGTCGACGACGGGCATGAACGACATCAGGCGCAGCGGGCTGAACGTGCGCCGGTACGCGCTCGCCTGGGCCTTCAGCAGCCGCGCGGCGTCGACGTCGCGGAGCTCGTGGGCCGTCTCGGGCTTCTTGCCGAGCTCGGCGAGGAAGATGCGCGCGACGTTCATGCCCTCGTCGCGGTCGATCACGCTGCGCCCCGCGGCGCTCTGCAGGATCGCGCGTCGGAACGTCGCGCGCGCCTTCCCTGATGCGCACAGCGCGGCCGCGCTCATCGCGCCCGCGGACTGTCCGCAGAGGGTGACGTTGCCGGGGTCGCCGCCGAACTCCGCGATGTTGTCCCTCACCCAGGCCAGCGCCGCCATCTGGTCCTGGAGCCCCAGATTCACCGCGTCGGGGAGCGTCGAGCCGGGCACCAGGCCCAGATGCGCCCAGCCGAGCGCGCCGAGCCGGTAGTTCGTCGTCACCACGACGATGCCGGAGCGGCGCGCGAGTCGGCGGGCGTCGTAGAGCGCGGTCGAGCCCGCTCCCATCAGAAACGCCCCGCCGTGCAGGAACACGAGCACCGGCCTTCGCGCGGCGTCGATCCCGGGCGTGTAGACGTTCAGATACAGACAGTCCTCGTCGACGCGGCCGCCGACGTCGAGGCGCATCCGCGTCATCCACGAGGCTCCGACCTGAAGCGGCGCGGGCCCGGCGCGAAGCGCCTCGCGAACGCCGCGCCAGGGAGCGGGCGGCTGCGGCGGTGCGAAACGCAGCGCGCCCAGCGGCGGGCTCGCGAACGGCACGCCGCGAAACACGTGTACGCCCGCGACTTCCTCGCCGGCGAGCTTTCCGTATTTCGTCGCGACGTTCTTGCTCATCTGGCCGCAGCAGCCCGCGGCAAGGGAAGTCTAGCTCTTCGCCGAGAGATTCGCGGCCAGGCGCATGGCCAGGTCGGTCAGCCGGCGCGGCGCGATCGCCTCGCCGACGATCGCCGCGAGCGCGTCGAGACCGACGACGTAGCGCTGCAGCGGGAAGCGGCTCTCGACCGCCGACACGATCGCGAACGCGACCACGCTGGCGGGCGGAGCGAAGCGCTCGATCAGAGCGATCCAGCCGTCCATCCGCTCGTACGCGGACGCGTACTTCGAATCGCGGTGCTCCGCGCCCCGAGATGCCATCTCTCGCGCGCGACCGGTGATCCCGGTCTTGAAGAAGCCCGGCTCGACGATCGAGACCGCGACCCCGAACGACGCGACCTCGACGCGAAGCACGTCGGAGAGCGCCTCCAGCCCGAACTTCGAGGCGTGATACCAGCCGTTCAGCGGCAGCACCGCGGCGCGTCCGGCGACGGAAGAGACCATCACGATCCGTCCGCCCCCGAGTCGCCGCATTCCCGGCAGCGCGCAGCTCGCGACGATCGCGGGTGCGATCAGATTCACGGGGAGCTGCGCGCGCGCCTGCGCCGCCGTGACCTCCTCGACGGCGCCGGTCTGCGAGTACCCCGCGTTGTTCACGACCGCGTAGAAGTCGGGCAGCTCCTTCCACAGCTCGACGACGCGTTCGTGATCCGAGACGTCGAGCACAAGCGGGCGCACGAGCTCGAGGCAGCCCGCCGATCTCGCTGCGGCGCGCAGCTCGTCGGCCTTGGCTTCGGAGCGCACGGTGCCCCAGGTCTCCCAGCCGCGCGACGCGAAGCGAAGCGCGCTCGCGAGCCCGATTCCCGAGTTCGCGCCCGTCACCAACACGGGTCCGCGCCTGGCGCCCATCGCCTGCCTCCGCGCCGATCGTAGCCGCAATCGAGCCCCGGGCGCGATCGGGTGGTTCAGAACGGAAGGGCGGCGACCGCGCGCGCCGGGCCGTCCTCGCTCGCGAGGGCTCTAGCGATGCTGGCGGCACGCTCGCGGTAGGCCGGGTTCTCGACCAGCTCTCGAAGCGCGGTCGCGAGGGATTCTGGCGAGAGCCCCCGGCGCGCGACGGGCCCGAGCCCCGCGCCCAGCGCCGCGACGCGCGCGCCCCAGAAGCGCTGGTCGGCGATGAACGGGATCACCATGGCCGGCGCGCCCGCGCGAAGCGCGGCCGCGGTGGTTCCCGCGCCCCCGTGATGCACGACGGCCGCGACACGCGGAAACAGCCAGTCGTGCGGAGCGGCGTCGATCGCGAGCACGCCTTTGGCGAGCTCCGTCGCCGCCAGGCCGCCCCAGCCGGTGAGCAGGATCCCGCGCTGGCCGGCTCGCGCGAGCGCGCGGGCGAAGAGCTGCGTCGTCTGCTCGGGATCCGCGGACGGCATGCTGCCGAATCCGACACAGATCGGTTTCGGTCCGGAGGCCAGGAACTCCTCGAGCACGCTCGGCGGTCGCCAGCCGGACGGGCGGTCCAGGAACCAGTAGCCGGTGAGCTCGAGCTCAGGCCCCCAGTCGGCGGGGCGGGGCAGGACCGAGCTGCTGATCCCGTACAGCGTCGGCCAGCGCTCCCGCAGCATCTCGGCGAAGGGGTTCACGCCGGGTCCGAGGCCGAGCACGTTCCTGCGCGCCGCGTCGTTGGCCCCGCGCACGATCCGGTACAGCATCTGCCAGGTGAGCCGATAGCTCCCGCGGCGCAGACGACCGTGAAACGGCAGCCATGCGGGGACCTCGGGAAACAGCCAGCAGCCGAACTCCCGAGTCGGATGATTGGGCTGCAGGAATGCGCTCGCGAACGGGAGGTCGCGGCTCTCGTTCAGGGCCTGCGCGATCGGCAGCGCGCCCGGTGCGACGAGCAGCGCATCGGCATCGGCGCTGACCTGACACGCCTGGGCGTAGCCCTTCTCGAGCACCGGCTCGAGCAGCCGGCAGAGCCCCTGCAGCAGCGCGAGCGGATTTCGCGTCGAGCGGAAGATCGCCTGGCCCTCGGGCGAGCGCAGCAGCACCTGCGGGTCGCCCGTGTCGACGCAGGCGTACTCGACGCCGTGGGACTCGACGAAGCTCCGGTAGGCGGGCGATGCGCAGACCGCGGTTCGGTGTCCGGCGCGCTCGAGACCCCGAGCCAGGGCCACGTACGGCTGCACGTCGCCTCTCGAGCCCACCGTGAGGATGCAGACGCGCATGTTCCCCCACCGATCGAGAGGCGGCGCCGGCAGCTTTAGCCCCGCCGCGCGAACGCGTGCCTGATCCTCGAGGCGGTACCATGCGCGGCGTGAAGGCCTTCCTCGTCTCGCACACGCACTGGGACCGCGAGTGGTACCGGACTTTCGAGTCGTTCCGGGCGCGCTTGGTGGACACGATCGACCGCGTGCTCGAGCTGCTCTCGACCGACCCCGGCTTCCGCTTCCTGCTCGACGGGCAGACGATCGTCCTCGAGGACTACCTCGAAGTCCGACCGCAGCGCCGCAAGGCGCTGGAGGACGCGGTCTCGGCCGGCCGGATCGCGATCGGACCGTGGTACGTGCAGCCCGATTCGCTGCTCCCCTCGGGCGAGGCGCACGTGCGCAATCTGCTCGAAGGGCGGCGCGTCGGCGCCGCGTTCGGACCCGTCTCGGCGGTCGCCTATACACCGGACTCTTTCGGGCATCCCGCGCAGTTCCCGCAGCTCTTCGCCGGGTTCGGCCTGTGCGCCTTCGTCTACTGGAGGGGAAACCCGAGCGCCCTCTCCGGGCTTCCGCCCGAGTACCGCTGGCAGGCCCCCGACGGAAGCTCGCTCGTCGCCTGCCACCTCGGGGCCGGCTATGCGAATGCGGGAAACCTGGCGCTCGACCCGGTCGGGGCCGCGTCGACGATCGCGCAGCGATCGCAGGCCCTGGCGGAGCGGACGCGGCAGCAGCGGATCCTGCTGATGAACGGCTTCGACCACGCCGCGCCGAGCGAGCGGACGCGGGAGATCGCGTGCGCGCTCGCCGACCGGACCGGCTGGCAGGTCGAGCGCGCGCTCGTCGACGATTTCGCGGCGGGAATCGAGCCCGAGCTCCCGGTGTTTCGCGGCGAGCTGGTGGGCGGCTGCGCCGGCCCGTTGCTTCCCGGTGTATGGTCGGCGCGTCTGCCGCTGAAGCTCGCGAATCGCGCCTGCGAGACGGCGCTCGAGCGGCTGGCCGAGCCGTTCGCGGCGCTCGCGCGGCTGCACGGGCTTCCCGACGAGCGTGCGAGCCTGCGCCGGGCCTGGCGCGAGCTGCTGCGGAACCAGGCGCACGATTCGATCGGCGGCTGCTCGATCGACCGCGTGCACGAGCAGATGCGCGCGCGCTACGACGCGAGCCAGGAGCTCGCGCGCGAGACGACCCTGCGCGCGCTCGAGCGGCTCTCGGGGCACGGCGTCGCGCGCTCGACACCGTCCGGCGACGCGATCGAGGTCGCGGTCTGGAATCCCAGCCCCTGGCCCAGGTCCGGAGTCGCGCGCTTCCCGCTCGATCCCTGGCCGGGGCTTCAGGCGAACGATTCGGGTCCGTTCTTCCACCGCTGGCTTCTGCCGCCGCGCGAGGGCAAGGGCATGAGCGCCGACGGCGTGCCCGTGCGCGTCGTCGACGGCCACGCCGACGGCCGCTACCTGATCGCCCCGGCCAGCCGGGCGCTCGATCTCGAGCTCGTGGTCGGCGAGGTGCCGGCCCTCGGCTTCCGCCGGGTTCGGCTCGAGCCCGCGGCGGCCGCGCCCGATCTCGTCGACGCCGGGCGCGAGATCTCGTGCGCGACCACCCGATTGACTGCGGCGGACGACGGCACCTTCGAGCTCCGGCTCGGCTCGCGCGTCTTCGCCGGGATCTGCGCGCTCGAGGACGAGGGCGACCGCGGCGACAGCTACGACGCGGATCCGATCCCCGACCTCGCGGCGACACTCGAGAGTGTCGAGTTCGAGCGGCGCCGCCACGCGGGCGGGATCGAGGAGCTCGAGGTCGTGCGCACGTTCGCGCTGCCGGCGCGGCTCGACGCTTCGCGCGAGCGGCGCTCGTCCGAGCGCGCGGCCCTGCGGGTTTCGATTCGCGCACGCGTAGCACCCGGCGAGCCGGGCGCGAGCCTGAGCTTGCGGATCGAGAATTCGGCCGAGGATCACCGAATGCGCCTGATCTTCCCGACCGGCGCGCCCTGCAGCGAGTTCCTGGCCGCGACCAGCTTCGACGCCGCGCGCCGCTCCACCGCGAAGTCCGATGCGACCGGATGGATCCACCCGCCGCCGGCGACTTTCCCGCAGCAGGGGTTCGTGTTCGCGAACGGCCTTGCGCTGGTCGCGCCCGGCTTGCCCGAGGCGGAAGTCCGCGAGGACGGCTCGATCGCGCTCACCTGTCTGCGCGCGGTGGGCTGGCTGTCGCGGCTCGATCTTCGCACGCGACCGGGCCCGGCCGGGCCGCAGCTCCCGGTTCCCGGCGCGCAGCTTCGCGGCGCGTTCACGGCCGAGCTGCGACTGCTCTCGTTCGACGATCCGAGCGTCGTCGCAGCGGCCGCGCGCGAGGCCGAGCTGCCGCTGCAGGCGGTGACGATCGCGGGCGAGACCCGCGTGCCCGAGGGCGTATCGCTTCTCGCGCTCGAGCCGCGAACGCTGGTGCTCTCCGCGCTGAAGCCCGCCGACGACGGAGATGCACTCGTGCTTCGCGTCTCGAATCCCGGCGACGAGACGGCCCGCGCGGTGGTTCGCACCGGCTTTGCGCTCGAGTCCGCGACTCCGCTGCGCCTTTC
>VGRW01000013.1 GCA_016875225.1 Deltaproteobacteria bacterium | reverse complement strand
TGGCGACCGCTCTTCACTCCACAGCGCACGGGGGCGTACGTGAACGACCACTGCGTCGTGCGTGCCGCCGACGGGACCTGGCACGTCTTCGGCATCACCAAGCCCACGGCGGAGATCGATCCCCAGGGAGAGCGCTGGTTCTGCCACGGCGCGGGCGCGTCGCTCTCGGCCGGGCGCTTCGAGGAGCGCTGGCGCGTCTGCGACTTCGGCACCCGCGCGTGGGCGCCGTCGCTCGCCTTCGACGGCGAGCGCTGGATCATGCTCTACGGGCCCGACCGCCTGCGTGCTGCGGTCTGCGACGACGATCGGCTCGACCACTGGCGCGAAGCGGAGTGCTCGCTCGTGGGCGCGCCGCTCGAGTCCGTGCTCCGCGACGGGATGATCTTCCGCCTCGACGACGATTCCTGGCTGCTCTACTCGACCGGGAAGCGCGGGCGCAGCTCCTCGGTGAGCGTCTGCATCTCCGAGAACCTGCTCGACTGGCGCTTCGTCCGCCACGCGCTCGTCACCACGCCCGAGGCGCCGCTGCAGCCGAGCTGGGCCGCGACCGAGTCCCCGTTCGTGTTCCGCCACGGCGGCGCGTTCTGGCTCTCGATCACCTACACGCGCAGCTTCGGCGGGCCCGCCGAGTACCACGACACGCTGCTGTTCCGCTCCGAGAACCCGTTCGACTTCGGCACCTACAGCGGCGACGCGCGCGAGCCCGCCGCGCGCCTCTACGCGCACGCGCCCGAGTACCTGCACGACCCGGACACGAACCGCTGGTGGATCACGAGCTGCGGCTGGCCGGGAGACCTGTTCCAGCCGGTGATCCCCGGCAGCGTCGCGATCCGCGAGCTCGACTGGGCGTAGAATCGGCCGGCGAGGAGAAGCGATGGAACGCCACGGCGATCACATCCCGTACGTGACCTCGGGCTCGTATCCGATCCGCGCGGGCAACGTCGTCCGGCCGCTAGTGGACGGCGGGCCGGCGTTCGCACGCATTTGCGAGGCGGTGGCCGAAGCCCGCCGCAGCGTCTACGTGACGGTCGCCTTCCATCAGATGGACTTCGCGATGCCCGGCGGCGAGGGCAGCTTCTTCGACGTGCTCGACCGGGCCAAGGCGCGTGGGCTCGACGTGCGGGTGATCTTCTGGCGCCATCCCGAGCTCGCGGCCATCGACCCCGGCTCCCATTTCGCGGGTACTGCGGCCGATCGCGAGTTCCTCGCGCGACGCGGTTCGCGCTTCCTCGCCCGCTGGGACCGCGCGCACGGGCGCTACTGCCAGCACCAGAAGAGCTGGCTCGTCGACGCGGGAGCGCCGGGCGAGGTTGCGTTCGTCGGCGGGATCAACCTGAACAACGGCTCGGTCGTGTCGCCGGGGCACGCGCCGCGCGAGTCCGGCAGCACCCACGACGTGTACGTCGAGCTGCGCGGACCGGCGGCGACGGACGTGCACCACAACTTCGTGCAGCGCTGGAACGAGGCCAGCGACCGCGACCTCGTCGATGGTCTCTGGCCCGACGCGCTCGATCAGAGCGAGCTTCCGTTTCCACAGTCGCTCTCCCCCGCGGCGGGAGAGATCCCGGTGCAGATCCAGCGAACGGTCCGGCGCGAGCGCTACCGCGACGGCACGCCTGCCCCCGGCGGCGTCGGATTCGACATCGCGGGCGGCGAGCACTCGATCCTCGACCAGTACCTGCGCGCGATCGAGAGCGCGCGCGACGCGATCTACATCGAGGACCAGGCGATCGGCGCGAAGCCCGTCGTCGACGGATTGCGCGCGGCGCTCGAGCGCGGTGTCGAGGTCGTGGTGCTGGTTCCCGCTGATCCACACCGCGAGATGGCCGCCGGGCGTGGCGACCCGTCCAACCGCGACTTCTTCGAGGCGCTCGCAGCGCTCGGCCGCTTCGAGCGCTTCGCGCTGGCCGGAATCGCGTCGTGCACCGGGCCGGGCGCATACCAGAACGTGTACGTGCACGCGAAGATCGCGTTGGTCGACGACGTGTGGTGCACGATCGGCTCGGCGAACATCGGCAACCGCTCGTTCTTCGGCGACACGGAGCTGAACGCCTCGTTCTGGCACGGCCCGACGGTGCGCGAGCTGCGCCGCGAGCTCCTGCTCGAGCACCTCGGCCGCGACACGCGCGATCTCGAGGCGCGTGCGGCGCTCGCGCTCTACCGCGACGTCGCGCGAAAGAACGCGGCGCGCCGCCTGGCCGGCGATCCCACCGACTCGCTCGCCTTCGCGCTCGACCCCGCGACCTACGCGAGCTAGCGGCGCAGGCCCCGGAACAGCGGGTACGCGGCCGCGTAGCCGGTCTCGACCAGCTCGGCGCCGGGCCGGACGCGCGCGATCTCGTCGCGGATCGGCTTGGTGTCGATCGGGCGCGAGAAGCCGGGCAGCCAGTCGTCGTGATGGCCGAGCAGTACCCGGCGCGGGCGCAGCAGATCGACCTGCCTCGCGACGAAACTCGCGAGCGTGCCCTGGATCGGCTCGCCGTCGACGTTGCCGCGCCCCGCGGCGGCGAGGATCGCCACGTCGGGCCGCAGATCGCGCAGGATCCCGCTCCAGTGACCCGAGGTGTCCTGGTAGAAGAGCGAGCCCTCCGGCGTCTGGAAGTGGTAGACGAGCGCGCCGCCGTCGCCGCGCGGCCCCTGGGCGCTGGCGCGAAGGTGCGCGATCACGTCCGGGCCGAGCGTGCCGAAGTGGGAGGCCAGCGCGCGGAAGCGCTCCTGCTGCTCCTGCAGGGTCAGTCCGAGCTCGCCGATGCAGACCTCGTCGGCGGCCGCCATCGCGGTCTGCGACCACACACAGGAGTGTTGGCTCGGGTACACGTCGACGGTCACGTCTGGAGAGAGCCGCACGCGTTCGCCGCCGGCGACCGGGATCATCCGTTCGACCGGGAGCCCTTGCGCCTCCATCACGCGCACGGTCTCGTGCGAGCCCAGGATCCGCGCGCCGGTCCTGCGCGCGATCCGCTCCGCGCCGTACAGGTGGTCGAAGTGCGAGTGGCCGACGACGATCCAGTCGGCCCGCTCGACCTGCTCGGGGAGGAGCCCCGCGAACTGCGCGCCCGGCACGCGGTCCAGGTACGCGTCGAGGAAGATCACGAGCTCGCCCACGGTCCCCCGGAAGGTCGAGCAGCCGAACCAGTCGAGGGTGGCGTCCATCCGCCCAGTGTAGCCGCGTCGCTAGGCGAGCGTGGCGTAGAGCGAGAGGATCTTCGGAACCACGACCGACTCGTCGAACTTCGCCAGCGCCGCCTGCCGCCCGGCGCGGGCCATGCGCTCGGCGAGCGATGCGTCGCCGAGCACGCGGGCGAGCGCCTCGGCGTAGCTCTCTTCGGACGGGCCGGCCAGCCAGCCGTTCGCGCCGTCCTGCACGACCTCGCGATTGCCGGGAATGTCGGAGCAGACGATCGGAACCCCGACCGCGGAGGCCTCGATCAGCGCCATCGGCAGCACCTCCGTGAGCTGCGATGGAAACAGCACCGCGTCGCAGAGCGAGAGCAGGGCGGTCACGTCGCGCCGGTAGCCGGGAAGCACGGCGCGCACGGGGCCGGCAAGCGAATCGGCCAGCCGCTCCAGGCTCTCGCGCTCCGGGCCGTCGCCCAGCGCGAGCGCGACCAGCGGGCGCTCGAGCTGCCGCGCGCAGCGCGCGACCGAGCGCAGGAACACGTCGAAGCCCTTTCCCGGGATCATCCGCCCGACCATCGCCACGACCCGCTCGGCGTCCGCGATGCCGAGCTCGCCGCGGAGTCGCGCGCGATCCGCGTGATCGGCGGCGTCGCGGATCGCGCGGCAGTCGACGAAGTTCGGGATCAGCGAGACGTTCGCCGCGTCGAATCCCATCGCCAGGAACTGGCGCTGTTTGAGCGCGCTGATCGCGATCATGTGGTCGCAGCTCGCGCGCAGCAGCGGGCCCGAGAGCCGCGGCGGCGCGCGGCGATAGCTGGTCGAGTGGTGCGTGAGCACCACGGCGAACCGCTTGCGCACGATTCGGGACAGCAGCCGCGCCGCGAGCGCGAGCGTGGCGCCTTGCACGTGCACCACGTCGGGCTCGAAGCCGCGCAGCACCGCCGAGAAGCCGCGCAGGAAGCGGAGGAATCCCTTGCGCTCGAGCGGTGGCGTGCGCTCGATCCGGACACCGGCAGCCAGACGCGCCTCGAGCGGCCCCGGCGCGGCGCTGTAGGCGACCTCGATGCCGCGCCGGGCGAGCGCGTTGGCCAGGTCGATCGAGACCGTCTCCGCCCCGCCGAGCTGCAGGGCCTCTCCGCAGATCAGCACTCTCACGACGCAGGCCTCCGGTCGGGTTGGCTCACGATACCGGAGCCTGGATCGGCTTCCACGCGCCGCTCCTGGCGCTGGCGTGCCGATAGGACCCGAGCCATGCTGGATCACCGATGAACGCCACCCGGACCCAGGCCCGCCGGACCGATGCGGCGCTGGTGGTCGGCAACGTGCTCTGGAACGCCGCGGCGAGTCTGCTCGGCTCGGTGATCGCGTTCCTGCTCGTTCCATTCCTGCTCCACGGACTCGGCGACGCCGCCTACGGAGTCTGGGCGCTGGTCGGGTCGGTGTTCGCCCACTCGGTCGTCTTCCAGCTCGGGCTCGCCAGCGCCATCAACCGCTTCGTGCCGGTGCGCCTGGCCAGCGGCGATCACGAGGGCTTGCGCGCCGTCGTCTCCACCTGCACGGCATTCCTCTCGTTCATGGCCCTGGTCGTGCTGGCGCTGACGCTCGTTCTGCACCAGTGGCTGACGCAGATCTTCCAGATCCCGCCCGCGCTGGCCGCGGACGCGCGGATCTGCGTGCTGGTGGTCGGGGGCTGCGCGGCGCTTGGCGCGATCACCAGCGCGGCGGGCGCGGTGCTCTCCGGCTACCAGCGCTACGACCTGATGGCGGGAAGCCGGCTCTCGGTCACGCTCGTGCGCAGTGCGCTGCTCGTCGCGCTGTTGATGCAGGGCTTCGGGCTCGTCACGGTCGCGCTGCTCTACGGCTTGGGCGAGCTGGTGGTGAACGCACTGAACCTCGCGTTCTGTCTGCGGCTGCTCCCGGAGCGTCCGTTCGCCCTGCGCGCGGTCGACGCTGGCCTGCTGCGCGAGATGCTCGGCTACGGCTTCAACACGTTCAACTACGTGCTCGGCGCGCTTCTGCTGCTGAAGGCGGGCGAGCTGCTGATCGGAATCTTCCGGAGCGCCGAAGAAGTCGCGCAGTACGCGATCGTCAGCGCCGCGGTGCTCACGCTCACCACGGTGATCGAGGCGTTCTGCGCCGCGATCAAGCCGGCCGCGAGCGATCTCGACACGCACGGCGATCGGACCCGGCTGAAGCAATTGCTGCTGCTCTCCCAGAAGTACTCGCTCTTCCTGATCCTGCCGTCGGCCGCGTTCCTGCTGATCATGGGGCGCGAGTTCCTGCTGATCTGGACGCAAAAGGACTTCCCGCTCCTGCCGACGGCGCTGGCGCTCGTCGCCGCGGGTCACGCGGTGCGGCTCTCCCAGCACTCGAGCTTCTTCGTGCTGGTGGGAATGGGCGAGCACCGCTACTTCGGACTTCTGATGCTGTCGATGGCGGTGGGCACCGTGACGCTCGGCTGGCTCGCCCTTGCGGTGCTCGATCTCGGGCTGCTCGGGATCGCGGCTGCGAGCGCGATCCCGCTCTTCGTCGGCTGCGGGATCTTCCTGCCGCGTCACGTCTACGGCAAGCTCGGCGTCGGCGGGGCGGAGAGTCTGCGCCAGGTCTGGATTCCGGCGCTCCTCGGCGCGGCGCCGGGCCTCGCGCTTCTCGTCGCGTGCAAGCTCGCGCGTCCGCCGAGGGGCTGGGTCGAGCTGCTCCTGCTCGTCGCGACGGTCGCGGCGGCGACGGCGCTCGGCGCGTGGAGACTCGGGCTCGGTGACTCCGAGCGGGCGCGACTTTCGAATCTCGCCCGCGGACAGTGGTCGAAGCTGGCGGGCGCAAGGACGGGATGAGCGATGAGCAACTCGAGCTACGTGGATTCACACAAGGCGCCCGGCAAGGGCCGGCGGTACGACGAGTACTACGCCACCGACGCGTGGGGTCGCTACCTCTGGTCGCGTGAGCAGGAGGTCCTGACGCAGGCGCTCGAGATGTTCTTCGGCTCGCGCAGGGACGTGCGCGCGCTCGACTTCGCCTGCGGCACGGGTCGGATCTCGAGCTTTCTGGAGCGGCACGTCGCGTCGTGCACGGGGGTCGACGTCTCCGAGGCGATGCTCGAGCAGGCGCGGCGCAAGCTCGAGCGCACCACCCTGGTGAACGCGAATCTCCTCGAGCAGAGCCCGTTCGAGAAGGAGAGCTTCGACCTGATCACCGCCTTCCGCTTCTTCGTCAACGCCGAGCCCGCGCTGCGCCGCGCGGCCCTGCGCGCGCTGGCGCCGCTTCTCGCACCCGGCGGCCATCTGATCTTCAACAACCACCAGAACATCGACGCGCCGTACATGCGATTGGCGCGCGCGTATGCGGGCTGGCGCGGCTTCGAGGCCTTCAACGTGCTTTCGATCGCGCAGTGTCGCGAGCTCGTGGCCGAGGTCGGGCTCGAGATCGTCCACGTGTTTCCGGTGGGAACGCTCCGAGTGCCGAAGCTCGCGCTTCCCGACGTGCTGTACCGGATGGCGGACCGGATCGCGGGAGCTTCGGAAATGACGGCTCGCCTGGCGACGAGCCCGATCCTGGTGGCGCGAAGGAAGGCGTGACCGCGCGGGGCCGGGTCGGGCGCGCGCTGGCTCTGGGACTCCTGCTCGCTTCGTGCTCCGAGCCCGCGCCGCTGGAGGGCCGGGTCGATCTCGAGCGGCTGCGAAGCGCCGAGCACGAGCCCGGGCAGTGGCTCGCGCTCGGCGGCGGCTTCCGAGCCGAGCGCTTCTCGCGACTCGCACAGATCGACGCCGACAACGCAGCAGAGCTCGGCTTCGCCTGGGAGTACGAGGCGCGCTCGCGCCGCGGCCGCGTCGAACACGGACAGGAGGCGACGCCGATCGTCGTCGACGGAGTGCTGTACGTCTCGGGCCCGTGGGGCTCCGTCTTCGCGGTGGACGCGAAGACCGGCGCCGAGCGCTGGCGCTACGACCCCGAGGTGGACGGCGGCTACGCGCGCCACGCCTGCTGCGACGTGGTGAACCGCGGCGTCGCGGTCTGGCGCGGACGCGTGTACGTCGGCACGCTCGACGGCTTCCTGGTCGCGCTCGACGCGAGCACCGGCCGGGAGCTGTGGAGGACCGACACGCTGATCGAGCGCGGCGCGCGCGCGTACACGATCACGGGTCCGCCGCAGGTCGCGAAGAACGTGGTGGTGATCGGGAACAGCGGAGCCGAGTTCGGCGTGCGCGGCTACGTGACCGCCTACGACCTGGAATCCGGCGCGCAGGCCTGGCGCTTCTTCACGGTTCCGGGCGATCCGGCGCTCGGCGAGCCCGAGCACCCCGAGATCGCGGCCGCGCTCGAGACCTGGGACCGCGACTCGAGCTGGGAGTCGGGCCTCGGCGGAACGGTCTGGGGCGAGATGGTCTACGACCCCGAGCTCGACCGGCTCTACGTCGGCACCGGAAACGGCACGCCCTATCCGGTCTGGCTGCGCAGCCCGTCGGGCGGTGACAACCTGTATCTCGCCTCGATCCTCGCGCTCGATCCCGACGACGGGCGCTTGATCTGGCACTACCAGACCACGCCGGGCGAGAGCTGGGACTACACCGCGACGCAGAACCTGATCCTCGCGGAGCTTCCGATCGGCGGCGTCGCGCGAAAGGTGATCCTGCAGGCGCCGAAGAACGGCTTCTTCTACGTGCTCGACCGCGAGACCGGGGAGCTGATCTCGGCGCGGCCGTTCGTGCCCGTGAGCTGGGCGAGCGGGATCGACGCGAGCGGACGTCCGGTCGCCAGCGCGACCGCCTCGTACCGCAACGCGCCGGCGATCGTGTTTCCGACCCAGGCGGGAGCGCACAACTGGCAGCCGATGGCGTTCAGTCCGGTGACGGGGCTCGTCTACATTCCGGCGCGCGAGCAGGGCATGGTGATGGCGAACGAGCCCTTCTGGCGCTTCGCGCCGGGCGAGCTGAATCTGGGCTCGGTCGCGATCTACGGCGCGAGCGCGGAGCGGCTCCCGGAGCCCGAGCGCACGAGGCTGGAGACGCGCGAGCTCCTGATCGCCTGGGATCCCGTCGCGCAGCGGGAGCGGTTCCGCGTCCCGGTCGGGAGCGAGCAGTACGCGGGCGGAGGCGTGCTCGCGACCGCCGGAAATCTGGTCGTGCAGGGGACGTCCGCGGGCCGGCTCGCGCTGTACCGCGCCGACACCGGCACGCGACTCGCCGAGATCGAGGTCGGCACCGCGATCATGGCCGCGCCGGTGAGCTACCAGATCGACGGCGAGCAGTACGTGGCGGTGATCGCCGGTCTGGGCGGAGCGGTCGCGTCGGTCCACCCGCGCGAGAGCGCGGCGTGGCGGTACGAGAACTACGGGCGGATCCTCGCCTGGAAGCTCGGCGGCGGGCCGACGCCGCTTCCGAGGCCGCGCGAGATCCGCGCGATTCCGGAGCCGCCGGTGCTGCCGAATCTCTCCGCCGCAGGGGCCGCTCGCGGCGAGAGACTCTTCGTCCGACACTGCGCGAGGTGTCACGGAGGCCGCGGTGAGTCGCGGCTCTCGTCCTATCCCGATCTGTTCGGACTGCCCGCGCAGACACACGCAGCCTTCGACTCGATCGTGCGCGGCGGGTCGCTTTCGAGCGCTGGCATGGCGAGCTTCGCCGACGTCGTCAGCGAGGCGGATGCCGCGGCGATCCAGTCCTACCTCGTCCGCGAGCAGGCAGAGCTACGGGCGGCTAGCGCGAGCGGAGCAGGTCGCGGATCTCCGTGAGCAGCCCCACGTCGGCCGGAGGCGGCGGAGGAGCCGCCGCGGGCGCGGGCTTCTGCAGCGAGTTCACGCCCTTCACGAGCAGGAACACGCAGAACGCGATGATCAGGAAGTCGATCAGCGCCTGGATGAACGCGCCGTACTTGAGCAGCACCGGAGCCTCGTCGGTTCCGCCGATCGCGAACGCGAGCCCGGTGAAATCGATGCCGCCGAGCACGAGCCCGATCACGGGCATCAGCAGGTCGCCGACGACGGACGTGACGATCTTCCCGAACGCGCCGCCGATGATCACGCCGACCGCCAGATCCATCACGTTGCCGCGTTTGATGAAGGCCTGGAACTCGGAAACCATTCCCATGGCAGGACCCCCTCTGCTGTAGATCAGCGCGATTCTGGCACAGCCGATCCGAACTCGGTCGAGTAATCTTCGATCGCGGCTCGCACGACGGCTTGCGCGTGGCTCGAGTCGTAGGTCTCGTCGATCGCGACCCGCGCCGGCTCCCCGGGTACGAGCTTGTAGGTCAGGAAGTAGTGCCGGAGCCGCTCGATCAGCGCCGCCGGAAGCTGCGAGATCGTGGTCACTTCGCCCCAGAACGAGTCGCTGCAAAGCACGGCGATGATCTTGTCGTCGGCGTCGCCGGCATCGACCATGCGAAATCCGCCGACCACGCGCGCGGAGACAATGACTTCGGACTTCGCGATCGGCCGCTCGCTCACCACGCAGATGTCGAGCGGGTCGCCGTCGCCGCGCTTCGATCCGGGCGAGAGAGCGGAGATTCGCGCTCCGCAGTAGGTCCGCGGGATGAAGCCGTACAGCGTGGGCGGCGACGACGACGTGCGCTGCGGGCGATCGACGCGCAGGTAGCCGGTCGTTTTATCGACCTCGTACTTCACCAGGTCGAAGGGCGTGATCTCGACGTACGCGGAGACGATCCGCGGCGGATCCTCACCGACCGCGAGCCCGTGCCACGGGTGCGGTCGGAACTGCGCGTGCGGAATTCTCGTCATCGAAACACCTCTCGGAGCGAGCGGTCGTGAGCGCGCGCGAGCAGTAGCTGCGCGGCGAGCGCGCCGACCAGGGCCAGGAACATGTCCCACTGCGTGTCCCAGACGTCGCCCTGCGTGCCGAGAAACGCCGTCGCCGCGCTTCCCGCCACGAGCGCCGTCCACCACTCGAGCAGCTCGTAGAAGGCGCTGAACGCGAGCACCACGCAGGTGACCAGGAAGAACTGCCAGCCGCCGCGCTCCAGCACCGAGCAGCGCAGCAGGACCTCGCGCGCGAGGATCGCCGGCACGAAGCCCTGCGCGAGGTGGCCGAGCCGGTCGTAGTGATTGCGCGCGAGCCCGAGCGCGTCCTGCACCCAGAACCCGGGCGGCACCATCGCGTAGGTGTAGTGGCCGCCGAGGATCAGGATCAACGCATGCGCGCCGAGCAGCCAGGCGAGCAGGCGCGAGGGCGGGGCGCGCCGCCACGTCGCGATGAGCAGCGGCGCGCCGATCAGCACCGGCGAGACCTCGAGCCACCAGGTCGCGCGGTCCGTGGGCCCGATTCCCGAGACCACCAGCGCGACCGCCACGATGCCGAGCAGCGCCGGTCCCGGGTGCATCTCGCGATCGTATCAGCCCTTCTCGCGTTCGAGCGCGGCCTTCACCACCGCGAGCTCACGGCGCTTGGCGGCGTCGACCTCCGGGAAGCGCAGGTCGATCGCCTCGAGCGCGTCGATCACCGCCGACGCCACGACCAGCCGCGTGAACCACTTGTGGTCGGCGGGCACCACGTACCAGGGCGCGTGCTCGGTCGCGGTGTGCTGGATCATGTCCTCGTAGGCCGACATGTAGTCGTCCCAGTGCTTGCGCTCCTCTGCGTCGGCCGTGGAGAATTTCCAGTTCTTCGCCGGCTGCTCCAGCCGGTCCAGGAAGCGCCGCTTCTGCTCCGCGCGCGACACGTGCAGGAAGAACTTCAGGATCAGGTAGCCGTTTCGCGCCAGGTAGCGCTCGAACGCGACGATGTCCTCGAAGCGCTGCTCCCAGATGTCCTTCGTGATCAGCCCGGGGGGAAGATTGCTCTTCTGCAACAGCTCCGGGTGCACGCGCACCACCAGCACGTCCTCGTAGTAGGAGCGGTTGAAGATCCCGATCCGGCCGCGCTCCGGCAGCGCCTTCTTCGCGCGCCACAGGTAGTCGTGGTCGAGCTCCTCGCTGGACGGCGCCTTGAACGAGTACACCTGCACGCCCTGCGGATTCACTCCCGACATCACGTGCTTGATCGTGCCGTCCTTGCCCGCCGCATCCATCGCCTGGAAGATCAGCAGCACGCCCCAGCGATCCTGCGCGTAGAGCCGCTCCTGCAGGTCGGCGAGGATCTCGACGCCGCGCGCCAGGTACTCCGCCGCGTTCTCGTTCGTCTCGAGGTGAGCGGTGTCGTCCGGATCGACGTCCTTCAGCCGGAACTTCTTTCCGCTCGACACGCGGTAGGGACGCGAGAACTCGCGCGCTGCCTTGGGCACCTTCTCTGCCACGGCCGGCCTCCTGGATTCGAGAGTGCACCATCGCTGCCCCCGCCTGCCTCGGCAAGTCTTGAGACGTTCGGACGATCGGGTTGTGAGCACAGGGTCCGGGCCCGAGAATCGATGCGATGCAGATCCCGGATCACCGCGCGCCCCCGAGCGCCTGGCGTCGCATGCTCGGTGGTCTGCGCAGCCAGGAGCGGCACACGCCGATGTGTCCCATGACGCCGCGCCTCGACGGGCGGACCGCGATCGTCACCGGCGCGACCGGCGGCATCGGGCTCGAGATCGCCCGCGGCCTCGCGCAACGTGGCGCGGCTCTGATCCTTCCCTGCCGGAATCCCGAGAAGGGTGCGCGCGTGGCGGGCGAGCTCCGCGCGGCGGCGCAGGGCGAGGCGCGAGTGGATCAGGTCGCGATGGACCTCGAGGATCTCGAGTCGGTTCGATCCGGCGCCGCGGCGATCGCGGCCTTGCTTGCGGGACGTCCCGTGGACCTGCTGGTCGAGAACGCGGGCGTCTGGCCGCGCGAGCTCGCGCGCACGCGCCAGGGCCACGAGATCGCCTTCGGCGTGAACGTGCTCGCGCACTTCGCGCTGCGCCGCGATCTCGAACGGCGTGGGCTGCTTCCGGCGGCGCGCGTCGTCGTGGTGACCGGGGACATCTACGTGCTCGAGTCGGACTGCACGCCGGATTTCGCGTACGGCGGCGCCTTCGGTGGAATGCGGGCCTACTGCCGCAGCAAGCTCGGCAACCTGTGGATCGCGTCGGAGCTGAGCCTGCGCGCGTCAGCGCTCGAGGTGCGCGCGGTCCACCCCGGCGTGGTCGCGACCGGCCTCGGCGGCGCCGGAAGCGCGCTCGAGCGCGCGTTCAAGCGGCGCTTCTTCCTCTCGGCGGAGCGCGGCGCGCAGATGCCTCTCGTCTGCGCCACTCAGCCCGACATGGAGAGCGGCGGCTACTGGCACAACGTCCACGGCCGCATGCGCCTTGCGCCCCGAGACGCGGCCTGCGACGTCGCCGCCGCGGCGCGGCTCTGGGATCTCTGCGAGCGGCTCTCGGCCTGATCTCAGGGCGCCGCGGGTGCGGGTTGCGGCGAGGTGTACTGCGACCAGCCGCCCCCGAGCGCGCGGTAGATCTGCACGATCGCGATCAGACGCGCGCGGTCGGTCTGCGCGAGGAGCGTCTGGGCCGGGAACAGATCCTTCTGCGCGTCCAGGACTTCGAGGTAGCTGGCGCGTCCGTCGACGTAGCGGATGTTCGAGATCCGCACCGATTCCTCCAGCGCCTCGACGGCGAGAGCCTGCTCCTTTCGGATCGCCTCGAGCTTCTCGCGCGCGGTGAGCGAGTCGGAGACGTCGCGGAGCGCCTGGATCACCGTCGACTCGTAGGCGATCGCCGCCTGCTCCCAGCGCGCCTTGGCCTCTTCCCAGCCGTAGTAGATCGCGCCGCCCTGGAAGATCGGTGTGGTCGCCACGCCCGCGATCGACCAGAGCGCGTTGCGCTGCTGCAGCACGTCGTCGAGATCCGTCGAGACCCCGCCGAGCAGCCCGGTGAGCCCGATCCGCGGCAGGAACTCCGAGATCGACACGCCGACCAGCGCGTTCGCCGCGACGACGACCTGTTCCGCCTCGAGCACGTCCGGGCGGCGCGAGAGAAGCTGCGCGGGGACGCCGGCGGGAACGCGCGGCGGGCGGGTCTGCTGGAGCAGATCGGCACCGCGCGGAATCGGCCCCGGCGCCCGGCCGAGCAGCGCCGAGAGCCGGTTCTCGACCGCGACGATGCGGCGCTCGATCTCGGGGATCGCCGCGGCCGCGCTCGAGAGGGACGCCTGCGCGCGGAGCATGCCGAGCTTCGAGTCGACGCCGCCGCTGAACTTGCGCTCGAACAGGTCACGCATCTTCGTGAACGCGGCGACGTTGCTTCGCGCGATCTCGAGCTCCAGGTCCAGGCCGATCAGCTCGAAGTAGCTCGAGGCGACGTCACTGGTCAGTGTCAGAAGCACTCCGCGGCGGAACGCCTCGCTCGCGAACAGCTCCGCGCGCGCGGCCTCGGTCGAGCGCCGGATCCGGCCCCAGACGTCGATCTCCCACGCCATCCCGGCCGCGAGCAGGAACGAGTCGTCGCGATCCGCGCCGGGCGCGGGCGAGCCGAGCACGGAGTTCGTGCCTCGCGCGGCGTCGAATTCCCCGCCGATCTGCGGGAAGAACTCCGAGCGCGCGATCCCGGCGCGCGCGCGGAACTCCTCGACGCGCTGCGCGGCGATGCGCAGGTCGTGGTTGTTCGCCAGCGATTCGCCGATCAGCGCGCGAAGCGCCTCGTCCTGGAAGACCTCCCACCAGGGCAGGTCGGCCAGCGATTCCGCCTCGCCCGCCGCGGTCTCGGCGCGGTACGCAGGCGCCTCGACGACCGCGGGCCGGCGGTAGTCGGGACCGATCGCGCAGCCCGCGAGGGCGAGAGCGCCGAGCGTGGCGACGAGCTTCTTCATGGCTGCGGCGCGCCTCGCTTTGCGATCTTCTCGACGAGCACGTACAGGACCGGCACGAAGAAGATCGCGATCACGGTGGCCGCGAGCATGCCGGTGATCACCGTCGTGCCGATGCTCTGGCGCGCGACCGCGCCCGAGCCCGACGCGGTCCAGAGCGGCACGCAGCCCAGGATGAACGCGAAGCTCGTCATCAGGATCGGGCGCAGGCGGCTCTTCGCGCCGGCCAGCGCCGCATCTACCACGGTCTTGCCCGACTTCTGCTCCATGACCGCGAACTCGACGATCAGGATCGCGTTCTTGGCCACCAGGCCGATCAGCATGATCAGGCCGATCTGCGCGAACACGTCGTTCTCGAGCCCGCGCGCCCAGATGCCGAGGTAGGCGCCGAACACCGCGATCGGCGTGGTGAGCAGGACGCTCCAGGGCAGGGACCAGCTCTCGTACAGCGCGGCGAGGATCAGGAACACCCCCAGGATCGAGAGCGCGAACGTTCCCGCCGAGCCGCCCGCGGTCGCCTCCTGGTACGACATGTTGGTCCACTCGAAGCTCATGTCCGCGGGCAGGGTCTCGGCGGCCAGCGCCTCGATTGCCGCCATGGCCTGGCCCGAGCTGTAGCCGGGCGCAGGATTTCCGATCACCTCGACGGCGCGGAACAGGTTGTAGCGGTTGGTGAACGCGGGACCGAACGACGGCCGCGCGCTCACCAGCGTCGAGAGCGGAACCATCTGCTGCTCTTCGTTGCGGACGTAGAAGCCTCCGATGTCGTCGGCGTCGACGCGGAACTCGGGCTCGGCCTGCACGAAGACCTTCCAGACCCGCCCGAAGCGGTTGAACTGGTTCACGTAGCTGGAGCCGAGCAGCGCCTGCAGCGTGTCGTACACGTCGCGGTCCGAGACGCCGAGCTTGTAGACCTTGTCCGAGTCCACCGCCGCGAAGAGCTGCGGAACGTCGGGCCGGAACACCGTGGCCACGCCGGCGAGCTCCGGGCGCTGGTTCGCGGCCGCGATGAAGCGCTGCGCGTTCTCCGCCAGCCACGACACGTCGTGACCGCCGCGATCCTGCAGCATCACGGTGAAGCCGCCCGCGTTGCCGACGCCCGGGATCGACGGCGGCGGGAAGCCGAACGCAAGCCCGCTCGGCAGCTCGCGCAGCTTCGCGTTCAGCTCGCCGAGGATCACGCCGGCGGTTCGCTCGCCGCGCTCCTCCCAGGGGTCGAGCTGCACGAAATAGAAGCCGGCGTAGGTCTGCGAGATGTTCGAGAGCAGGCTGAAGCCGACGATCGACGTGTAGCTCTGCACGCCCTCGGTCTCGCCCAGCACCTGCTCGACCTGTCGCGCGACCACGTCGGTGCGCTGCAGAGAGGCGGCGTCCGGGAGCTGCAGCTGCATGAAGAAGTAGCCCTGGTCCTCGCTCGGAACGAAGGACGTGGGCAGGATCCGGCCGATGCCGACGGCGATCACGGAAAGGCCGACCAGCAGGATCATGCTGCGGAATGTGCGCTTGATCGCGCCCGACGAGACGCTGACGTAGCCCTCGGTGGCGCGGTCGAAGAAGCGGTTGAACGCCGCGAAGAAGCGGCCGATCGGTC
This sequence comes from Deltaproteobacteria bacterium, assembly GCA_016875225.1. Classification (NCBI taxonomy): domain Bacteria; kingdom Pseudomonadati; phylum Myxococcota; class Myxococcia; species Deltaproteobacteria bacterium. Next base: position 47,817 of record VGRW01000013.1, on the reverse strand, counting down.
CCCGGGCCGGCTGCTTGTGCCGCAGCAGCAGCGCGCAGAGCGCCGGCGAGAGCGAGAGCGCGTTGAACGCGGAGATCAGCACGGAGATCGCGATCGTGATCGCAAACTGCTGGTAGAGACTCCCGGTGATGCCGGTCATGAAGCCGGCCGGGATGAAGACGGCCGCCAGGATCAGCGCGATGCCGATCACTGGCGCGGTGACCTCGTCCATCGCCTTGATGGTCGCCTCGCGCGGCGAGAGCCCGTGCTCGATGCCGACCTCGACCGCCTCGACCACGACGATCGCGTCGTCGACCACCAGCCCGATCGCGAGCACGAGCCCGAGCAGCGAGAGCGTGTTGATCGAGAAGCCGAGCATGGGGAAGAAGATGAACGCGCCGATCAGCGAGACCGGCACTGCGATCAGCGGGATCAGCGTGGCGCGCCAGCCCTGCAGGAACAGGAACACCACCACGATCACGAGCACCATCGCCTCGACCAGCGTGTGCATGATCTCGGTGATCCCCTCGCTGACGGGCAGCGTGGTGTCGAGCGCGATCGCGTAGCTCATGTCGGCGGGGAAGCGCGCGGCCATTCCCTCCATCTGCGACTTCAGCGCTGCGGCCGTCTCGAGCGCGTTGGAACCGGGCGACTGGTACACCGCGACGACCGCGGCCGGCTTGCCCTGGAAGCGCCCGATCTGCATGTAGGTCTGCGAGCCCAGCTCGATGCGCGCCACGTCGCGCAGGCGCACGAACGAGCCGTCGGGATTGGCGCGCACGATGATCTCGCCGAACTGCTCGGCCAACACGCGCCGACCCCGGGCCGTGACCGTGTAGGTGAACTCCTGCCCCGGCGGCGCCGGCTCGGCGCCGATCTGGCCGGCGGGGTTCACCACGTTCTGCGACTTCACCGCGTTCACGACTTCGCTGACCGTGAGCTGCAGCTTGGACAGCGTGTCGGGCCGCACCCAGATGCGCATCGCATAGTCCGCGGCGCCGAACAGCGTCACCTGGCCGACGCCGCGCACGCGCGCCAGCTGCGGGTTCACGTTGATCGTGGTGTAGTTGCCCAGGAACTCGGCGTCGTAGCTGCCGTCGGGCGAGTAGATCGGAATGACCAGAAGCGGCAGCCCGACCGTCTGCTGCACGGTGGTGCCGAACTCGTTCACGGAGCTCGGCAGCTGCGAGTTCGCCTGCGCCAGTCGGTTCTGCGTGAAGACCTGGTCCAGGTTCACATCCGTGCCGACTTCGAAGCTGACCTGCAGCGTCATCGTGCCGTCGCTGCCGTTGATCGACTTCATGTAGATCATGTTCTGCACGCCGTTGACCTGCTGCTCGATCGGCGTGGCGACGGACTCCTCGACCGCGAGCGCGTCCGCTCCGGTGTAGGTGGTCTTCACCTGGATGATCGGCGGCACGATGTCGGGGTACTGCGCGATCGGCAGGCGTCCGATCATGACCACGCCGGCGATCACGGTCACGATCGCGATCACGATCGCGACGATCGGGCGGTCGATGAAGAAGCGCGCCATCTACTTTCCGGCCGTTCCCGTCGCCGGCTCGACTTTCACGGTCATTCCGTTGCGGACCTTCTGCAGGCCCTCGACCACGACGCGCTCGCCGGGCTCGAGCCCTTCGAGGATCACGTAATCGCTTCCGGAGCGAGGGCCGAGCTTCACGCGCTTGATCGCGACCTTGTCGTCGGGCCCGACCACCGCGACCTGGCTCAGGCCCTGCAGGTCCGTGACCGCGCGCTGCGGGATCACGAGCGCGTTTTCGAGCCGGTCGGTCGCGGCGCGGACCTTCGCGAACTGGCCCGGCCGCAGCAGGCTGCCGGGATTCGGGAACAGCGCCTGCAGCTCGATCGTTCCGGTGGTCGCCGCCACGCCGAGCCCGGCCACGTCGAAGCGGCCCGGCTCGGAGTAGGTGGAGCCGTCCGCGAGCACCAGCGAGAGCGCCGCCGGCTCGCGCGGCTGGCCGCTGGCCTGCGCCTCCTGCTGGCGCTTGGCGAAGCGCAGGTAGTCGAGCTCGCTCACCTGCACGCTGACCTTGATCGGGTCCAGCTGGGACACTTCGGTGAGGAGCGTCTGCGTGCTCACCAGGTTTCCGACCTGGGCATGTGCAATTTCCGCAATCCCGTCGATCGGCGACCTGACCTTGGTCCACTCCAGCTCGAGCCGCGCGTTCTCGAGCGCGGCGCGCGCGGACTCGAGCTGCGCCGCGCCCGCCGATCGCGCCTGGACCGCCGTGTCGAGCTCCATCTGGCTCACCGCGCCCTCCGCGGCCAGCGGCGTGTAGCGCTTCACGTCCTGCTGCGCCTTGACCAGGATCGCCTGCGCGCGGTCGACCTGTCCGCGCGCCTCGTCGTAGGCCGCCTGGTACTGGCGCGGGTCGATCTCGAACAGCAGCTCGCCTTCCTTCACGGAGCCGCCGTTGCGGTAGCGCTACTTCAGCAGATAACCCTGAACCTTTGGATAGATCTGCGCGTTCACGACGCCGGTCGTGGTACCGACCCATTCCGAGTTGATCTCGACGGACTTCTGCTCGACCGCCGCGACCACGACGTTCGGGACCGGGGAGCTCGCGGTCTTGTCGTCGCCGCAGCCCGACGCGTGCAATGCGGTGACGCAGAGCGCGAGCGACAGCCATCGGCCATGGAACATCGGCGGGGCCTCCCAAGAGTCTGGCAGCGCCTCCGGGCACGAGACGCGCGCGCAGCATACCATCCGCGGCCGCTAGCGGAGAAGCCTCCAGGTCGAGATGGAGTCCGCATAGTCGCCGCGCGTCGCACTCACCTGCCGGCGCAGACCCAGCAGCGTGTAGAGCGGCGTGTCGCGCGTCGTGCGAGTCACGGCCCAGGCGGGAAGAGAGCCCCCCGGATCGATGTCGAGCCGATACACGACGCGCGTTCGATCCGGGGCGAGCGCGGCCAGCTCGTATTCCCCGACCAGCCGCGGCATGCGCACGAAGCCGTCGATGGGCGGCGCGGCCGGGTCGGCGACGTTCGCGAAGCGCACCCGCGCAATCGCCTCGTGCTCGAGCAGGATCGTCTCCGCGCGCAGGACCACGTCGCGGTCGCTGACCGGCCACGGCGCGCCGGTGCGGTTGTACAGGACCGAGACCGCGGAGCCTTCCTCGCGCAGCCGCCGGCTCTCCACGCAGTCGGCCATCCACTCGGTCTGGCGCGGCACGTCGCGGATCACCGCGAGCACCTCGAAGATCCCCGCGTCGATCTCGACCGTGGCGCGCAGCTCCGGAAGAATCCGGTCCGGCGCGAGCCGCTGCTCGACGCGCACGCCTTCCTTCGCGACGACCGGCCGCCACTCGCCCTCGGCGCGCGCGGCTCCCGTCGACAGCAGCACCGTCGCGATCGCCGCAGCTGCGCGGCAGCTAGCCCGCAATCGGCTTCTCCCACACCAGCGCGACGTAGCGGCTCGCGCGGCGCACCGCATCGTGCGCGCGCATCAGCTCGACCAGGAACCTCCAGTCCTCGGCGGTCATTCGCGCGTAGCCGGGGCGGAATGTGCGCAGGATCGAGCGCCCGAGTCGCCAGGTGCCGAGCCGCGCGTTCGTCTGCGCGATGCGCTGGAAGGTGTCGATCACCGGCACGGTCCAGTCGTGGATCGCGCGCTCGCGGAAGCCGAGCGCGGCTGCGCTCGATCGGTAGCGCTCGAGCGGCTCGAACTCCGCGAAGCGCCAGGTGTCGCGCACCAGTCGGCGCGGGTCGAGGCTCTCGATCCGCTCCGGGTGCGCATCGCGCCAGACGAAGTCGACCAGCACGAGCCGCCCGCCCGGGCGCAGCAGGCGGAAGCTCTCGGCCAGGAAGTCGCGGCGTCCCTTCGCGCCGAAGTGGAACGCGACCTCCAGGCAGTGCACCGCATCGAACGACGAGCTCGAGAGCTCGATTCCCGAAGCGGATGCCGGAAGCCGCGTCACGTCGGCGGTGGCGAAGCGCGCGCCGGTCGTTTCCGAATGGCGCGCGATTGCGGCCGCGGTGTTCTCCGCGAGCAGATCGATGCCGATCGCCTCGCAGCCCGCGGCCGCCAGACGCGCGGTGGTGTAGCCGCGCCCGCAGCCGGCGTCGAGCACGCGCATTCCGGGGCGCGGCTCGACCAGCGCGATCGAGCGGCGCGCGAGCCCGCGCTGGAACGGCCCGAGCCCGAAGAGCACGCCGGGGAGCGCGTACCAGGGGTAGAAGCCCAGGTTCACGAGCTCGCCCCAGCCGCCGCCCTCGAGCGCGCGGAAGGCGGTGCTCGAGCCGTCGTAGGCGCGGCGGATTTCGGCGTCGGAGCTCACGCCGCCGAGTCTACGCCACGCGGCTCGGACAGGCGCGCGAGCGCGACCAGGAGCGCGGGCAGCATGCCGACGTCGGTGGCCAGGCAGAGCCCCATCGTGATCGCGGTCAGGTAGCCGAACTCGCGCAGCGTGGCGAAGCTCGAGAAGAGCATCACCAGGAAGCCCGCGACGAGCATGATCGAGGTCACCACCATCGGCCGGCCGACCTCGACGATGCAGTGCAGCGCGGCGTCCTCGGCGGAGACGCCGCGCGCGCGCTCCTTCCGGAACACCTGCAGGAAGTGGCAGGTGTCGTCGACCGCGATGCCGAGCGCGACGCAGCCGATCAGGCTGGTCGGGACGGAGAGGGTCGTGACTCCGGCGCCGAGCAGGCCGAAGAAGTTGATCACGGGCATCACGTTCGTGGGCAGAGCGAGCAGGCCGAGCCCGAGCTGCCCGAAGACCCGCCAGACGATCACGAGGATGAACACGATCGTGATGGCGAGCTGCCCGATCTGATTGCCGGCGATTCCGTCCGCGCCGCGGTTGATGCGGATCGCACTTCCCGTCACGTCTGCGTGTATGCCGGACGGGAGCGCCTCGGCCGCGAGCTCGGCGCGGATGGCGTCTTCGAGCCCGCGCAGCGCGGCGGAGCCGAGCTGGTCGGTCCGCAGCACGAGATTGGCGCTGGAGTGGTTCGAGGTCGCAAACGAGCGCAGCTTCTCCTTCGGGATCAGGAACACCAGCTCCGCAGCCTCGTTGCGCGTGTCGGGGATTCGCGAGGCCGCCGGATCGCCCTGCTCGAGCGCCTGCCGCGCGAGCTTCACCAGGTCGACCACGGAGACCACGCTGGTCACGCCGGGCAACGCCTCGAGCCGGCGCTGCACCCGCTCGACGGCGCGAAGCGAGTCGGGCTCGCGGAACGTGCCCTCCTGGTCGCCCTGCAGCACGACGTAGATCGGGACCGCGCCCGTGAGCAGCCGGTTCACGGCCTCGAAGTCGCGGCGCACGTCCGACTCCTTCAGGAAGTACGTGATGAAGTCGGTGTCGACGACGATGCGCGGAACGAACGAGACCGCGGCGATCGCGATCACGCCCCAGAACGCGAGCACTGCGCGCGCGTGTCGCACCTGGAAGCGGCCGAGCGAGCCGAGCGCGGACTCCATCGACCTTCGAGCCGCGCGAGCCAGCCGCGTCTGCGCTTCGTACAGCGCCGCATCGCTGCCGTCGGTCTTGCGCAAGCGCAGGAGCGAGAGCGCGGCCGGCACGCCGGTGAGCGTGATCACCGTGATCGATGCCACGCCGAAGACGCAGAACGCTCCGAGCTGGCTCGTCGCCGGGATCTCGTTCATGAGCAGCGCCGCGAAGCCGACCATTGTGGTGAAGCCCGAGATCAGCACCGGAGCGCTCGTGTCGCGCAGGCTCGCGAGCGCGGCCGAACGCGCGTCGGCGGAGCCGGCGGCGACGACCTCGTAGCGCGCGAAGACGTGCACGCCGTACACGCCACCGACCGTGATCATCACCGGCCCGAGCACGAGCGTGATCAGGTTCAGATCCGAGCCGACCAGCGCCATCGCGCCGTAGACCCAGAACGTCGCGGTCAGGTTCGCGGCCAGCGGCACCAGGGTTCCGCGCACGGATCCGGTCATGAGCCAGAGCGCGATCACCGCCACCAGCACGGCGATCGGGATCAGGTTCAGCATGTCGTGGATCAGCAGGTGGTGCGCGCGCGAGCGCACGTGCGGCCGACCGGTGACGTGGAACTCCACGCCCTCTCGCGCGGCGGTCGCGAGGATCGCCGCGATCCGCTCGTCCAGGGCGAGCTCGACGAAGTCGTCGTCGCTCATCGGCGCGAACGTGACGTTGATCGCGGCCGCCCGGCCGTCGCGCGCGACGATCGTCTTCGTGTAGAGCGGGTCGCCGAGCGCGCGAGCGCGCAGGTCGGCGAGCTCTGCCGGGTCGGACGGGATCTCGTCGATGAAACGGCCCAGCTCCACCAGCTCGTCGCGCGCGTTCCAGTGGTACGCGTAGACGTCGACCAGGCTCTCGGTGCCGCGAACCCCCGGCAGCTTCAGGATCTCGTCGCTCACGGCGCGCAGGGTCTCGAGGTTCGCCCGCGCGAAGACGTCGTCGGCCTCCATCGCGATCACGAAGACGTCGTCGTCGCCGAAGTCGAGCACCGCGCGCTGGTAGATCGGCTCGCCGGGGTCGTTCGCGGGGAGCATCGGCTCGCTAGACGCGTCCACGCCGATGCGGAATCCGAGCGGCTCGGGGCGGACCAGCGCCGCGGTCATTGCGAGCGTGACCAGCGCAAGCCCGCCCAGCACCACGCGCGGGTGGTCCACGATCCAGGCCGGGCGCAACAGCGCGACGAGCGTAGCCGCGAACAGGAGCGCCCCGCTCGACAGCGCGAACTCGAGCGGGGAGAGCACGCGCCTGCGCTCCGCTCTAGCGCGTCGGGCCGAGCTTCGCCGCGGATTCCTCGGCGGCCGCGCCGAAGATCCCGCGCGCCATCAGCGAGAGCTCGGATTTCCTGCGCGCGGCGTAGATCTCGGCGCGCGCGCCGTGCGCCGCGCGGCTCTCGGGATCCGCCTGCACGGCGAGCTCGACCAGCTCGCAGGCGAGGCGGAGCTCGTTTGCAGCGGCGAGCTCCTTCGCGCGAGCGGCGAGCTGCGACGCGCCGCCCGCGAGCGCCGCGAGCTCGCGCGCGAGCTGCGACGCGGGGGCGGGCTTCAGGTGCGCGGGGTTCCCGTCGTACCAGCCGCCGTACTGCCGCCAGACGTTCCGCACCACGAACTCCGGCTCGTCGTAGACCGGCCGCAGGTACGGCCGCTCGAGCAGGTGCGCGGGCACGCGCACGCCCTGCACGATCGCGTCGAGCGTCTCGCCCGCGTTCATGCGCGAGAGCGTCTCGTTCACCACGTGCTCGAGGGCGCTCGCGACGTCGTCGAGCACGCGAGCGATGCGCGCGGCGCCCGCGATCGGCAGGCCGTGCGCGGGGAGCAGCAGCTCCGCGCCGAGCGCGCTCATCTCGCGAAGCGCCTGCGCCCACTCGAGCGGGTAGCGCTGGACCTTCTGCGGATTTCCGGCGTTCGGGAACACCCAGGTGACGAAGTCGCCGACCGCGAGCGCCTTGCGCTCGGGCAGCCACGCCCAGAGGTGGTCGTCGGTCTCGCCGCGCGCGTGCCGGAGCTCGAGCGTCTGGCCGCCGACCGAGAGCCGCATCCGCTCGCGGAAGCTCGTGTCGGGCCGCACCCAGGTCTTCGGGCCGAAGCGCGCATCCGGCCCGCCGAGCAGGCCCGAGCGCCCGAACTGGCGCGTGTTGATCGCGACGTTCCAGCCGTTCGTGCGCTCGTAGCGCGCGAAGCGCGGCGAGACGTTCTCGTGCCCGACGAAGCGCGGCGGCTCGACGCCCCGCGAGCGCGCCTCGTCCACGAACGCCTGCGATCCGCCCACGTGGTCCACGTGCCCGTGGGTGTACGCGATCGTGTGTACGCGCGCGTCCGACCAGCGGCGCAGGCTGGCCAGGATCGGCGCCGCGAACGCCTCGAGGCTGGTGTCGAAGACCACCAGACCTTCGTCCGTGCGCAGCACCACCACGTGCGAGAACGCCTCGACCAGCGCGACCCCGTCGGCGATTTCGGAGAGCTCCGTGTTGGTCCGGTTCACCGAGCCCGGTCCCTCGTACACGCCCTCGTCGATGTAGCGGGCCGCGAGCCCGAGCAGATCTGCCATGCGCCGATCATACACGCCGCGGGCGTGGCATCATCGCTGGGTGAATTTCGCGATCGAGCTGTTCCTGGACGAAGCCGGCGACGCGCGGGTCCGCGAGATCTGGGAGAGGATCGCGGCGGCCGGGCTTCCGTCGCGCCTGCTCGAGCTCGGGAACACGCCGCACGTCTCGCTCGGCGTCTGCGCCGGGCTCGATCCGATCGACTTCGAGCGCAAGCTCGGCGAATTCGCCGCGCGCGAGCCCGCGCCGCACGCGACGCTGGTCTCGCTGGGGACGTTCTCGAACCGCCAGGGCGTGGTCTTCCTGGGCGTGATCGCGACGCGCGAGCTGATCGAGCTGCACGAGCGCTTCGACGCGCTCTTCCGCGGCGTCGCCCGGGATCCGTGGGAGTACTACCGGCCGGGCCGCTGGGTGCCGCACTGCACGCTCACCACGGCGCTCGCCCCCGAGCAGGTCGCGCCGGCGCTGCGCGTCTGCGCGGAGGTTCCACTGCCGATCCAGACGCGGCTCGAGAGCGTCGCGATCGTCGAGAACCCGGACGGCGTGGTGCACGCGCGCATCCCGCTCGGCGGCCGCGCGCGCTCCGGGTCGCGGTCCTAGATCACGCCTTCCCAGGCCGCGCGCTCGGCGTCGAGCGGGGCGTTTGCGAGCTCGCACTGGCGATCGAAGATCAGCGTCGCGCGCTCCGCCGTGTCGTAGCCCGGCCAGGCGGGCAGCGCCGCGTGGCCCGGCTCGCCGCTTCGCGCGAAGGCGATCCAGGCGTCCATCATCCGCGCCGAGAGCGCCTCGGCCTCGGGGCCCTTGCCGGCGAATTTGTCCATCGTCGGTGCGTCGAGCGTTCCGAAGACGAACGGCAGCTCGAGCGCGTGACAGGCACCGAGCGTTCCGCGCCGCGCGGGCGAGCTCCAGGTGAAGAAGTACTCGTAGGTGCGCGGCTGGTGCGGCGCCTGCGCCTCGGCGAGGCGGATCGCGGGCACGCGGAAGGTGCGGTCGGAGTCGAGCGCGTCGAGAAGCTCTCCGGGTTCGGTCGACGCGCGGCCTGCGCGCGCCGTGCGGTAGGTCTCGATCAGTCGCTCCGCGTGCGACTCGTCCGCGCCGTGCGCGCGCAGACCGCCGCGCACTCGCTTGGCCAGACCCGCTGCGTCGAGCTCGGCGCTGGCCGCAACGCCCATGCGGAACAGCTTGATCTCGTCCCGGTTCGCGCCGACCAGGAGCGCGACGTCGCGCGCCGTTCCGTCGCGCACCGCCTCCAGCGGGTGACGCGGAAGCGTGTCGGCGTCGAGCGCGGGCGCGAAGGCGAGCAGCGCCCCGCCGCGCGCGGTCTCGACGAGCAGCTTCGCCTGCGCCGCGAGCAGCGCCGGCACCGGCACGTCGCGAAGCCTGCCGACGTCGTTCGGGCCGAGCCCTAGCTCGGCCAGAAGCGCGATCGCGACCCGCGCCGCGCTCTCGCGCGAGTGCACGTGGTGGGCGGCGCCGCTCTGCGCGATCGCGCCGCGGAACAGGCCGCGCGCGGCCGGCATGGCGAGAAGCGTCGAGACCGCCATTCCACCCGCGCTCTCGCCGAAGATCGTGATCCGGTCCGGGTCTCCGCCGAAGGCGGCGATGTTCTCGCGCACGAAGCGCAGCGCCGCGATCTGGTCCTGCTGGCCCAGGTTCGCGTCGAGCCTCTCCAGGTTCGTGTAGCCGAGCGCCCCGAGCCGGTAGTTGATCGTCACCACCACCACGTCGCCGCGCGCGGCGAGCCGACCGCCGTCGTAGAGCGCCTGTCCGCCCGAGCCGCCGGTGAATCCGCCGCCGTGGATCCAGAACAGCACGGGCCTTCGCGCCGCGTCGGCGCGCGGCGTGTACACGTTCAGGTACAGGCAGTCCTCGCTCTGGTCGCCCGACTCCATCCCGGGCAGGAAGCTCGGGTTCTGCGGCGCCGCGTGACCGAACGCGCGCGCCTCGCGCACGCCCGCCCACGGCGCCGCGGGTCGCGGCGCGCGGAAGCGCAGCTCCCCGACCGGCGGAGCCGCGTACGGAATGCCGCGGAAGCGCGTGTGATCGGCCAGCTCCTCCCCCGACACTTTTCCGAGACGGGTCTCGACGATCGCGGCCATCAGCGCTCTTCCTTCAGGTGTCCGCGCGAATCGCGCAGCTCGGGTCCGTTCACGCGCGCGCGGCCGTCGCCGAACTTCGCGTCGCGCTCCTGCAGCGCCGCCTTGAGCCCCTTCTCGGCGGCGGTCGCGACGAACCCGCGGGCGCTCGCGGCGAGGTGACCCCGAGCGTCGTTCTCGCAGGCCAGCCGCTGCAGCGTGCGCGCGCCCATCAGCTCGAGCCCGAGATTGATGATCCGCTTGTTCGCCGCGAGCAGATCCGCGTCCACCAGCGCCAGCCGATCCGCCAGGCCCTCGACCTCGGCCTCGAGCAGATCGGGCGGCACGGACTTCATCACCAGGCCGATCTGCGCCGCCTCGGCGCCCGTGATCGTGTCGCCCGTGAGCGTCAGGCGCTTGGCCCACTGCGGGCCCACGTTGTACAGCCACATGTTGTTGGGCAGAGCGCCAAGGTCGCGCGCGGGCGGAAAGCCGAAGCGCGCGTCGTCGGCGGCGATCACCATGTCGCAGAGCAGGGCGATGTCGGTTCCGCCAGCCAGGCAGTGGCCGTGGACCTGCGCGATCACCGGCTTGTGCATGTCGAAGATCGCCATGCGCAGGCGCTGCGCGCGCTCGAGCTGCCAGATGTCGTCGTCTACGCTGCGGCCGCCGCGGTAGCGCGCGCCCTCGCGCAGGCCCGCGGACTTCGGCGGCTCGGTGAGGTCGTAGCCGGCGCTGAAGCAGGAGCCGGCGCCGCGGATGATCACGGCGTGCACCTCGCGGTCCGCGTCCGCGTCCCAGAGCGCGAGCGAGAGCTCCTCGAGCAGCGCGAGCGAGAGCGCGTTGCGTTTCTCCGGGCGATCGAGCGTGATCCGCGCGCGGCCGTGCTCCACCTGGTAGCGGATGTTCTTCCAGTCACCCATGGCTCAGACCGCGCCCAGCACTTGTTTCGGAACCGCGTCCCAGGCGCGGCGCTCCTCTTCGAGCGGCGCGTGCTCCATCCGGCTGCGCTCGCCGAGAAGCATGGTCGCGCGATCCGATGCGGTGTAGGCCGGCCAGCGCCCGAGCGACTGCGAGCTCGGATCGCCGCTTCGCGCGAACGCGATCCAGGCGTCCATCGTCGACGCGGCGAGCGCGTCGGCGGCCGCACCCGCGCCCGAGAACTCCGAAACGCCCGGGCGATCGTGGGTTCCGAACACGAAGCCGAGCTCGACCGCGTGACACGCCCCGAACATCCCGCCGAACATCGGCGATGGCCAGGTGAACAGGTAGCTGTAGACGCGCGCGTCGTGCTCCCGCTGCGCCTCGATCAGCGCCAGGCCGGGCATGCGGAAGATCCGGTCGGTCTCGATCGCCATGAAGAGCTCGGGCGCGCTCGCGCCGGCGCCGCGCTCCGTCCTCGCCTTTCGATAGGTCTCGACCAGCGGCCGGCCTGCGGCGCCCAGGCGCTTCTCTACGCGTGCGACCAGCGGCTCGTCGGAGAGCGACGTCACGCTCGGGTCCATCGCCGCGAAGAGCTTCCACTCGTCCAGCGTCGAGCCGACCAGAAGCCCGACACCCGCGGCCGAGCCGCGCGCGACCGACTCGATCGAGAGACGCGGAACCACGCTGCCGTCGATCACCGGCTGCAGCGGCATGCCGCCGATCTGCGGATCCGCCTCCTGACCGGGAACCGGCGCGATCCGCGCGGCGGCCGCGAGCAGCGAATCGGTGGGCAGCGCGAGCAGCCCCTCGGCGTCCCACGCGCCGGTGATCTCGGCGAACTTCTGCGCCACCCGAACGTGTCGCTCGAGCGCGCTTGCCGTGTGGCTCGCGCCGCTCTGCGGGATCGCCTTCTGGAACAGCCCGCGCGCCTTCGGCATGCCGAGCAGCGTGCCGACGCTCATCGCGCCCGCGGACTCGCCGAAGATCGTCACGTTCTCGGGATCGCCGCCGAACGCCGCGATGTTCTCGCGCACCCACTCGAGCGCCGCGACCTGGTCGAGGATCCCCTCGTTCCCCGTAGACGGAATCTGCCCGTTCGTGAGCTCGGCCAGACGCAGGAAGCCGAGCGCGCCCAGCCGGTAGTTGATCGTCACCACCACGACGTCACCGCGCTTCGCGAGCTGCCCGCCGTCGTAGAGCGACTGCGCGCCCGAGCCGATCGTGAACGCGCCGCCGTGGATCCAGACCATCACGGGCCGCCGCGCGCCGTCGAGTCCCGGCGTCCAGACGTTCAGGTACAGGCAATCTTCGCTCCTGGGCTCCTCGATCTTGAAGGCCGCGAGCAGATCGAGCGGAAGCGCATTCTGCGGCGACGCGTTGCCGAAGCTCGCAGCCGACCGCACGCCCGACCAGGCGGCCTCGCGTTCGGGCGCGCGCCAGCGAAGCTTGCCGACCGGTGGAGCCGCGTACGGAACGCCTCGGAACACGTGGACGCCCGATCGCTCCTCGCCTTCGATCTTTCCGGACCGGGTCTGTGCGATCGACGCCATCGGGGTCTCCTTCCGCACCGGGCGGTCCGGCGATTCTGGCAGGCCGCGCTAGCCGAGTGCAAAGCGCGGTGTATGCTGGCGCCGATGGTCTGGCTCGGCCCGATCCTGGCGCTGATCTCGGTGCTCTCGTACTTCGAGATCTTCGCGACCTGGCCGGTGACCCGCGACGTGCCGTGGGTGAACCTGACCGGGCTCGCGATCGCGCTCGGGCTGTCGATCGCTGGGCTGGCGCGCTCGCGCCGCCGCGCGCTGGCCGCGATCGGGCTGGTGCTGACGCTCTTTTTCGGCTGGATCTTCGTCTGGTACTGCTACGTCTTCTCCAGCCGGCTTCCCGGCGCAGAGCTCGCGCTCGACGTCGGCGCGGCCGTGCCCGCGGTCTCGCTTCTCGACGAGCGCGGCCAGGCGGTCGACCTCGAGCCGCTCGCGCGCGGCAAGCTCGTGCTGGTGTTCTTCCGCGGCCACTGGTGACCCTTCTGTATGTCGGAGCTGCGCGGGCTGCAGCTTAGGGCTTCGGATCTCGAGAGCGCGGGCGCGAAGGTCGTGGCGATCTCGGTCGATTCGGTCGAGCTGAACCGAGGCGTGGTCGAGAGGCTCGGGCTCGGCTTCCCGGTGCTGTCGGATCCCGAGCTCGTCGCGATCGACGCCTTCGGGCTTCGCCACCGCGGCGGCTATCCGCTGGCCGAGCCGCCCGCGACCGGAGACATCGCGCGCCCCGCCAGCTACGTGATCTCTGGCTCGACGATCCGCTGGCGCGATCTGACCGAGAACTACCGCGTCCGCGTCGACCCCACGCGCGTGATCGACGCGATTCGCAACATGGGCGAGGCCGACGCCAGATGAACGAGACCTACGAGTACCGGCGCTTCAAGGTCGCCCCCGGTGACTGGGAGCGGGTGGCCGGAAGGCTGCGCGCCGAAGGCGCGGCGCTCGCGCGCGAGAACGGAGGGTCGCTCTTCGGTGTATGGCGCGGGCAGATCGGCCTGGAGGCGAACGAGGGCATCGCGCTCTCCGCGTGGCCCGACGAAGAGGCGCTGGCGCGTGGCGCCGCCGCGCTCCACGCAGTGTTCGGCGGGGCGCTCGAGTCCCGCGCCGAGCGGCTGGTGGCGACGCTGCGGCCCCCGCACCCGACGCCGCCACCGCGATCGGGCGTCTACGCGTTCCGCTTCTTCGACATCCTCGACCGCGACTGGCCCGAGTTCGCAGACCTCTCGGCTCGCGCCTGGCCCGGCTTCGAGGGCAGCTACGACGCGCGCATCTGCGGCTTCTTCCGCAGCCTGGACGTGCAGCCGCCAGACGCGCGCGTGCTGCTGCTCACGCGCTACGCGAGCCTGGCCGTCTGGGAGGCGTCGCGAGCCGACGTCGGCCGCGAGGAGTTCCAGCGCCGCCAGAAGCTCACGCGGTCCACGATCGTGTGCTCGGCGGTGCCGGGTTGATCCAGATCCGTGTCGCGGGTCCGGGCGACGAGGCCGCGGTCGTGCGTGTGCATCGCGAGGCCTTCGGCCGCGATGCCGAGGCGGAGATCGCGCGCCGGCTCCACTCGCGTGGCGCGGAATGCGTGTCGCTCGCCGCCTTCGAGGGCGACGCGCTGGTCGGCCACGTGCTGTTCAGCCCCGTCACCGTCGGCGGGCACGGCTTCGCGAACCCGCCGATGGGGCTGGGCCCGGTCGGCGTCCTGCCGACGCTGCAGCGCGGCGGCACCGGCATCGCCCTGTGCCGCGCGGGGATCGACGCCTGCCGCGCCCGCGGCGCGCCGTTCCTGGTCGTGCTCGGGCACACCACCTACTACCCGCGCTTCGGCTTCGTTCCGGCTTCGCGCTTCGGGCTCAGCTACGCCGACATGCCACCGCGCGACGCGTTCATGGCCATGGAGCTCGTGCCGGGCGCGCTCGCCGGCGTCTCCGGCGCAGTGCGCTATGGCCCCGAATTCGATTGAGCGCGAGGCGCCGTAGTAGACTCGCCCGCGGAGGTCCCCATGCCCCTCAAGACCCCGGCCGAGTACGTCGAGAGCCTGCGCGACGGACGCGTCCTGTACTGGGATGGCGAGCGGATCGACGACGTGGCGAAGAGCGAGCGCTTCCGCGTGCCGCTCGCGGTGGCCTCGCGCGACTACGAGTACGACGACCCGCAGCGCCGCGAGCTGATGACCTACCGCACCGAAGAGGGCGAGCTCGCACACCGCGTGTACCAGATCCCGCGCACGGAAGAGGATCTGCGCAAGCGCCTGGAGCTCGCCACCACCATGAGCATGGTCGGCGGGGTCACGGGCGTGTTCATGGCGCTGCAGGCGGTGAAGGACGAGATCGCGGCGGTGAACCCGCAGTACGCCGAGAACATCGAGAACATCTGGCGCTACGCGCGCGCGAACGACCTGCGCGCGGCCGAGGTGATCACCGACGCTAAGGGCGACCGCTCGCGCAAGGCGAACCAGCAGGACGACCCCGACCTGTACCTGCGCATCGTCGACCGGAGCGCGAAGGGCATCACCGTGCGCGGCGCGAAGCTGCACATCTCGGCGGCGGCGCTCGTGCACGAGCTCGTGGTCATGCCGACCAAGTCGATGCGCGAGGCCGAGGCCGACTACGCGGTCTCGTTCTCGTGCCCGGCGAACGCGCCGGGTGTGAAGATCATCAACCGCAGCTTTGCGCCCGCGAAGCTGAACGAGTTCGACTACCCCGCCAGCGCCCACCACAGCATGCCCGAGGGGTTCGTGATCTTCGACGACGTCTTCGTGCCCTGGGAGCGCGTCTTCCTCGCCGGCGAGCACCGCATGGCGGGCGTGTTCGCGCGCTCGCTCGGCCTCTGGGAGCGCACGCTCGGCCTGCTCGAGGCGGCCGAGCGCGCCGAGCAGATCATCGGCCTTGCCCTGCTGGTCAGCGAGCAGCAGGGCAAGGGCGGCACGCCCACCGTCGAGAACGCGGTCGCCGAGCTGGTCTGCTACGCGCAGATGATCCGCATGAGCCTCGACTGGTCGTGCCGCAACTTCGAGCGCACGGCCTCGGGCATGATCCACCCCAACGTGCTCGGCGTGAACGCGGGCAAGTACTACTACGCCGCGAACTACCACCAGATGATCCAGAAGCTGCACGACCTGGGCGGCGGACTCGTGCTCACGCTCCCGACCGAGGCGGATCTGCGCAACCCCGAATCGGGCAAGTACCTGCGCAAGTACCTGCACACCACGCCCGACGTCGACGTCGAGGAGCGCATGCGCGTCTACAACCTGATCCGCGACATGACGGCGGACGCGTTCGGCGGCTGGAACCTGGTGACGACGCTTCAGGCCGGCGGCGGCCTGGTCGCGCAGCGAATCATGATGAACCGCACCTACGACCTCGAGCGCGCGCGGCGCAAGGCGAAGCAGGCGGCGGGCATCGGCTAGTGCGATCCGCTCCGCGTGCGGCCAGTTGCGCTAGCAGTTGTGCCCGGCGAGCGTCAGCCCCCACGTCGAGCACGACGCGCCCGAGACGTACCGAACCTCGATCCAGTAGTTGAAGCTGTCGTCGAGGGCCGTCTTGCTCCGGCTCACGAAGAGCTGCTCCGTGATGCCAGCCCCGGCCGTCGACGATGCGAGCAGCGTGCCGCACGCGCTATACGCGTACAAGTCGTAGTTCACACCGGCCGGCACGGTGAGCGTGACCCGATGCTCGATCATGCCGAAGCAGGCACTGGTCTCGATCGCTCGCCCGCTGTACCAGGCGGAGCGATTCCCATTGGTGGTGGCGAATGTGGTCCAGCCCGGGGAGTCGGTGCAGAGGAAGCCGCACGCCGCGTCTCCTCCGAACGAGCCCAGGTTCGTGGCGCTGGCGCAGGTGTTGGGAGCCGAGCCGTGGCCCAGCTCGCAGCCGTTCGACTGGTTTCCGTCGCAGTTCGAGTAGCCGAAATTGCAGCTCGTGAGCAGGCACGTGCCGGTCGAGCAGGACTCGCTGGCGTTGGCGAGGTTGCACGCCACGCCGCAGCCGCCGCAGTCCGTGAGCGTGGTCAGGCTGCGCTCGCAGCCGTTCGGGCCGTTCAGGTCGCAGTCGCCCCAGCCCGCGCTGCACGAGGTCGGGTAGCACTCCCCTGCGCCGCAGGCCGTCGTGCCGTGCGGGTTGCTGCAGACCGACCCGCACGCGCCGCAGTTCGACTCGTCGCTCGCGAGATCCCGGCACGCGAGCGAGCAGCAGGCGCGGTCAGACACTGACTCGCCTGCACGCAGGCCTGGCCCTCGTACTTGCCGCACTGGTGCGTGCTGGTGTCACAGCCGGTGCCGACCGGGCAGTCCGCGCTCGCCTCGCAGGCGCCCGCGGCCATGCACATGTTGGCGGGGGCGGCCGAATCGCCGGCCAGGATGTGCCTCAGCAGCTTCACGTCGCCGGAATCGCAGGCCGACGGGCCGGAGCCCGGGCACTTCTCCGGCGCGGGCAGGGCGGGCGGAAGGCTCAGCAGGGCCCGCTGCATGCGGCTCGAGTCGCCCACGTTGCCGCGGCCGTCGCCGGACACGTCGAAGCACTGGCAGCCGTCCCCGATTCCATCGGGCAGATCGGGCGCCCCCACCCGGCCCGTGTCGAGCTGGTGCGAATTGAAGGACCACGGGCAGTTGTCGTCGCAGCCCTCGAGGCAGCTGGCGGGGCTGCCGGGCGCGCACGCGCAGGGCAGGTCGCCGACCGCTCCGGATGCGCTGCCGTCGTCGCAGATGCCGTCGCCGTCGCCGTCGCCGCCGTACAGATCGCAAGGCCCTGCGTCGGCCAGCGGCGCGTACAGCGCGAGCCACGCCGCCGATACGAGAGCGGCCCAGCGCAAGAGAGTACCACCCGATGCTCGCATGGGCGGAGTATCCCAGATCCAGCTCCGGTTGAGGAGCCCGCGAGTGACTTGCCCGCTACGGGTCACGGACGGGCCGGTGACCCCCGTCTTACCGCTCAGCCGCCGTAGAAGACGGTGTCGCCGAGCTCCTTCATCCAGAGCGTCGCGTCGTCGGCGCGGCCGCTCGGCGCCTTGGCGACGCCGGCCTCGACCACCTCGGCGACGAAGACCGTGTGGTCGCCGCCCTCGACCGCGTTCACCACGCGACACTCGACGAAGGCCGCGGCGCTGTCGAGCAGCGGCGCGCCGGTCGAGCCGGCCCGGAACTTCTCGCCCGAGATCGTGTCGCCCTCGACGCTGGCCGGCTTGAAGAAGGCGAACGCGAGCTTCTGCTGGCCCTTGCCCAGCACGTTCAGCGCGAAGGCCCGGCTCGACTTCACGATCCCGTGAGCGCCCGAGTCGGCCTTCACCGCCACCGCGACCAGCGGCGGCTTGAAGGAGGTCTGCGTCACCCAGTTCACCGTCGCGGCCGCGACCGAGCCGTCGCCGCCGCGCGCGGTGAGCACGTAGATTCCGTACGGGATCATCCTGAGCGCCGTCTTCTTCGCAGCCTCGTCCATCGTGCTCCCTCCGAGTTTCTCGCAGTTTCTCACAAGCAGGGCAGCGACGCGTAGGTGGTCAGCACCACGATGCTGTCGCCGGAGACGAGCCGGTAGACCGCGTCGCGCGGCGGATTCAGCAGCGCGCCGGCCTCGGGCGTGGCCGCGGTCTCGAAGTGGAAGCCCAGCGCGATCTCGCCGCTCCTTGCTGCCGCGCTCTGCGCGTCCGCGAAGCGGATGCTCCGGCCGACGAGGCCGTACTCACCGGCGCTGCGGTAGATGATCTCTGCGCCGCCGGGGCCGAAGAGCTCGTCGAAGACCGCGCCGAGCTCCCGTCGCAGCACGACCTGCGAGAGCATGTGCGAGAGGATCACGGTCGGCTGCAGTGTCTCGCAGCTCGCGCGCGGGAAGAGCGCCACGTTCTCCTCGTCCATGATCTCGGCCAGGATCGCGGGTCGCGCGTCGTTCTCGGGCAGGATCTCCTGCAGCAGCAGATACGCCAGGATCGTGCGCGCGTCGGCCTGCTCCTCGCCGCCGGTCCAGTGACTCGAGACCAGCACGATGCTGTCGTAGCGCGCGGGGTCGAGCTTGCGCATCTCCGCGGGAACCGTGTAGTCGCTCTCGATCTGCTTCACGTTCACCCGGCCGGCCGGCACGTCGAAGTGCGACAGGTGGTGATCGCGCATGCGGGTCTCGATGATCGACGCCACGTCCACGTCGAAGGACTCCGCGTCGTAGCGGCCGAACTCCGCGATCAGGGCGGAGACGCGCGGGCTCCAGCCGAGCACGAGCACGCGCCGCCGGTCCGGCATGCGGGGAAGTGCGCGAGGTTCGGGAGCGACGGACGGAGGGGAAGACTCGTGCGGCAGGGACCTGTTCGGCTCGCAGCCTTCGTGGCTGGTCGCGAGGAAGACGACGCGGTCTCCGCTGGCGATCGTGAAGTCCTCGGGCGGATTCAGGCGCAGGTGCTTTCCGCCCGTGCGCACGGTGCCGAGTGGGATCGCCGCGGGGAACGCGTCGTACAGCCCGCGCAGGCGCCGACCGGAAAGCTGCGGGAACGCGCGCAGGTGGACTTCGCTCCCGATCGAGTGGGTGAGGATCTGCGAGTAGACGTCGGAGAGCCCCGGGTGGCGCACGCACTGCGCGACGATGCGCGCGACGATCGCGTCGCCGGCGATCACCTCGAGCGGGCCGCGGTACGCGTCGCGCGCGAGCGAGGCGCGAAGCGGGTCGGAGATCTCGGCGACGGCGAGCGGAAGCGATTGCGGATCGTCGCCACCGTGGCGCGAGATCGAGAGCAGGATCTTGACCGTGTTCGCGTCGGTCCCCTCGGGCCCGGCCGGATCGTAGTCCGAGCCCGGGATCAGGATCGCCGCGGCGTGCCCGACGTCGACGCGCCGCAGGTGCTCGTACTTCAGCGGCGAGCCGGAGCGGAACGTGATCATGCGCTCGCTGAAGCTGGCGCCGAGCCGCTCGCGAAGCTGGTGGTGCAGCGCCAGCGTGACCTCTTCCGCCAGCACGACGATCCGCAGCCTTCGCGCGCCGCGACGCTGCAGGAACCGCTCCACCCGTCCTTCGGACTGGATCAGCTCGGAGATCAGCTGCGGAGTGCGGTTGGTCCAGCCGAGGATCGCGATGTGATCGCGCGCGACGATCGGCGTCGTGCCCGACTCCAGCCGCGCGATGCCCTGGTTCAGCCCCTGGACCATGATCGCGATCAAGGCGCCGAAGAAGATCACGGCGCCGAGCACCGTGAGCACCGCCGACACCGTCCGGCGTAGGTTGCCCACGTCGTCGCCCAGGTAGCCCGTATCGGTGAGGCGCAGGAACGCCCACCAGATCGCCTCGGCCGGGTTGCCGATCGATGGGTCGACCAGCCAGACCAGGGCGCCCGCGACGATCGAGAGCGACGCGATCACCAGCGCCACCAGCAGCAGCCGGTAGCGCATGCCGCGAAGCAGCAGTCGCTCGACCCAGTACTTGAGCTGATTCAGCAACGCACGGCCCGCCCGTTCCGATCGGCCGGAATGCGGGCCATGGTAGTCGAAAGGCGGCGTCGCGCTCAGTCCGCAGCGTTTCGCAGCGTCCAGCGGATCGGCGCGCGCTTGATGCCGCCGACGAACGAGGAGCGCACGCGCTCCGCGGGGCCGGTTCGCTCGAACGAGTCGAGCCGCTCGCGGAGCTGCTCGAAGACCGTGCGCAGCTCCAGCCGCGCCAGATGCGCGCCCAGGCAGACGTGCTCGCCGCGGCCGAAGCCGACGTGATCGTTCGGCGAGCGGTCGATCCGGAACCGGAACGGGTCCGCGAAGATCTCCTCGTCGCGATTTCCCGACGGGTAGAACAGGCAGACGGAGTCGCCCTTCGCGATCTTCGTGCCGCGAATCGTGCAGTCGCGGGTGGCCTGGCGCGTGAACTGGATCACCGGCGTCACCCAGCGCACGATCTCCTCGACCGCGGGGTCGAGAAGCGCGGCATTCGCGACCAGCGCGCGCCACTGATCCGGGTTCTCGTCGAAGGCGAGCATGCCACCGGTCATCGCGTTCCGCGTGGTCTCGTTTCCCGCCACCACAAGCAGCAGGTAGTAGGAGAGCAGCTCGAACGTGCCCATCGGCTGACCGTTCACGCGGGCCGCCCCCACGACGGAGACGATGTCCTGACGCGGCCGCTTTCGGCGCTCCTCGGAGAGAGCGTGGAAGTACTGGAACAGCTCGGTTCGCGCCGACTGGAGCGTCTCGTCGGTCGTGCGGCCGCGCTGGAACTCGGGGTCCTCGGGCGCGATCGTCTCGTTGGTCCAGCGGAACAGCAGCCGCCAGTCGTCGCCGGGCACGCCGAGCATCTCGGCGATCACCGCGATCGTGATCGGCGCCGCGACGTCCTGCACGAAGTCGCAGTCTCCCTTCTCGGCGGCATCGTCGAGCACCTCGCGGGTGATTCGCCGGACCTTCGCCTCCCACTGCTGCGTCATGCGCGGAGTGAACTGTTTCGCAGTCACGGCCCGGTAGTCGCGGTGCTCCGGCGGGTCCATCGAGAGCAGGTGTCGGAGCGGCGCCACGTCCTCGGGCATGTCTCGCGTGAAGACCGCAAGCCGCGGCGCGATGATGAAATCCGCCGGGTTCTTGCCGATCTCGACGATGTCGGCGTGCTTGGTGATGGCCCAGAACGGGTCGCAATTCCCTCGGTCGAACCAGTACACCGGCGCGTGTTTGCGCAGGTACGCCCACTCCGCGTGCGGGTAGCCGTTCCGCTCGTAGTGCTCTGGCGAGATCACGTCGAGGCTGTCGAGGGTCAGGCCCTGCGGGTCGGAGGTCGCGGCCATGAGGATCTCCGTTTCGTGCTCGAGAATCCTCTCCACGGATGCGCTGCCCGGGCGTATGATTTCCGTATGCACGTCCTGCGAGGCACGGTGGTCTCGGGGAAGGTGGTCGTCGAAGGCGCGCCGCTGGAAGAGGGCGCGCATGTGATGGTGCTGGTGCCCGAGAAGGAGCGACCCTTCTCGCGCCCGCGCCGCGGCGAGGAGTATTCCCTCGAAGAGGCCGAGCTCCTGCGCGATCTGGGCGGAGAGGGCTAGCGCCCCCTGCGATCGGAGCGCCGGGTCCCTTGCGAGCGGCGCGAGCCGCCCGCGGCGGGAAGTGCCGTGTCGGCTCCACCGCCGCGCGGCAGCCCTCGGATCACTCGGCGGCTCGCGACAGCGCCCGAACGCGCTCCAGATCGCGGCTCGTCGCCGGATCGAACGTGCGCTCCTGCAGGTCGCCGAGCGAGCGGTACGCTGGATCGGCGAGCAATGCATCGAGCCCGTCGACGTCGTTGAACCGCCACAGGCCGATCACGCGCGCGCCCGCGGAGCCGTCCACCGCTGCAGGCTGTAGCGCGCCGTCGACGCGCAAGCCGCCGTGGCGCCGCGCAATCAGACCGAGCGCGCCGACGTAGGCCTGCGCCTGGTAGGGCGGCGCTTCCGGCCAGAGCGTCAGCACCTCGTAGACCCAGGCGTCCGCGCGCGCCATGTTGGCGGGGGTGAACCACAGCAGTGCGGCCGCGACGGCGGAACCGAGATACCTCGACTTGGACTCCATGGGCTTCTCCTTCGCCCCTGGGATGCCCATAGTTGACCGGTCGGTTTCAGTCGGTTCGCGAGCCGATCAGCGCGAGCGCCATCCGCCCGACACGGCCGACCAGGGCCGGGTCGTCGTGCGTGGCCGACAGCAGACAGGCCCCCTCGGCGAGCGCCACCAGCGCCTCGGCACCGCGCGCAGCGTCGGTGCCGCGCGGCAGCTCGCCGGCGGCGATCGCGTCGCGCAGGGTCGCCTCGAGCGCATCGCGCATGCCGTCGAAGATCTTCGCGAGCTTCCTGCGCAGCTTGGGCTCGTGGTTGCAGAGCTCGCCGGCCAGGTTCGCGAGCGGGCAGCCGGGGGTCGCACCCAGGTCCCGACGACCCGCGCGCTGCTCGCGCGTCAGCTGGTCGAAGAAGCGCTCGATGCGGGCGAGCGGCGTCAGGTCGCGGGCCAGGGCGGGCGTCAGGAGCTCGTCCCGGATCGCGACCCAGTACGCGTCGATCACCGCCGCCGCGAGCTCGTCCTTGGACTTGAAGAAGTGGTAGAAGCTGCCCTTGTTGATCTCGGCCGCGTCGCAGAGCTCCTGTACGCCCACGCCCTCGTAGCTGCGCTGGTGGAAGAGCCGGCTCGCTTCCTCGATCAGGCGTTCGCGCGCGTCGCTGGTCCGGCCCATCCCCGCTCGCCTCGCGCCGCTCAGCGCGCCATGCGGTGCAGCGCGCAGATCTTGTTGCCGGCCGGATCGCGCAGGTAGGCCAGGAACATCGAACCCATTCCGCCGGTGCGCACGCCCGGCGGGTCCTCGATGCTGGTTCCGCCGTTCGCCACGCCGGCCGCGTGCCAGGCCTTGGCCTTCTCGGGTGAGTCGGCCGCGAACCCGATGGTCGCGCCGTTTGCCGCCGTGGCCTTGCCACCGTCGATCGGCTTGGTGATCGCGAAGATGCCCGTCGGCGTGATGTAGAAGACGCGGCCCTTGTCGTCCTGCATGCCCGGGCCGATGCCGAGCGCTCCGAGCACGGCGTCGTAGAACCGCTTCGACGCCGCGATGTCGTTGGCGCCGATCATGATGTGGCTGAACATTTCGAGACTCTCCTTCTGCGGGGTTTGAACTGGCGACCAGCGAGCTCATGCTACCGCATCGCGGGCGGGTGGCGTCACCCCTCGCCGCGCTCGCGCACCTGGTCGGCAGAGATCAGGCGCACCGCGCGCAAGCCGCCGAAGCCCGCCCCGATGATCACGACCCGCGGCCGACGCGGCTCCGACGCACTCGCCTCGCGCACGAACGGGAACATAGCGCGCGGGCGTGTCGGCGGTTCAGGCGCGCGGCGCGACGCGCAGCTCCGTGCGTCCGTCGAGATCGACCTCGAGCGTGGCCCCGCCGCGCGCGTCGGCGACCAGCTCGCTCGCCCGCGCGCCGGTCACCGCGTAGCGGGCCAGCGGACGCAGGCGCTCGATGCCCAGCGTCTGCCGGCCGGGCTTCGCTCCGGGGTGCAGGACGAGATCGAGCGCGTCGCCTTCGCTCCACGCCTTCGCGACGAGCACGTCGGGGTAGCGCGCGTCGGCGAGCCGCGGGCCCGAGAGGACCGACGCGGGCGGGCCCTCGACCACCGAGGCGCGGAAGTCGCCGGTGCGCGCGAGTCGCCCCTGGATCGCGAGCGCGTTGGCCAGGTTCGAGCTGTGCGCGTAGCGCCGCACGCCGCCGTTCGTCGCAAGCCCGCACTCCAGGTCGAGCGCGCGCTGCGCGCCTTCCGCGATCTCGTCCTCGCCGAACTCGCGCGCGCAGAGCAGGATCGTCGCGTAGTCCATGGTGTGTCCGAAGCGGTAGTGGCCGGGGTCGAGGCCGCGGCCGGGAAGCACGAGCCGCGCGACGCCGCTCGCATCGTTCACGAGCGCCGGTCGGAGCTCTTCGCGCGCGACCGCCCAGAGCCGCCGGGCGCGGTCCGGCGCGAAGCAGTTCGCAAACCATGCGAAGCCCGCCTCGCCAGCGGGGAAGGGCGCCTCGATCCCGGTGTGCTGCGAGCGAAGGCCGATGTAGCTGCCGCTCTCGTCGGTGAACTCGCGATCGAGCATCTCCTGCCAGCGCGGCAGGTGGTCGGAGACGTAGGTGGTGCCGAAGGCCGCGTCGTGCGCCGCCAGACAGGTCATGCCGTAGTGGTTGCAGATCGGGTAGATCCAGTTCGGCTCGCACGGGAACAGGCAGAAGTCGGAGCGGTCGAAGCCCTTCGCCACCGATTCGGCGATCGTGTGGATGTCGTGCACGTACGCCGTGCGCTCGTTCAGGCGGAACGTCAGGCTGCCCGGCTCGCCGTAGCGCCGATCGCCCGACGAGACCATGTACTGGCCGACGTGCATGCCGAACCAGCCGGTGAGCATGATGTTGTCGCGCGCGACCGGATCGAAATTCGTGAAGTTCAGGTGGCCCCAGCACGACTCGTAGACCCAGTAGCCCCAGACCCTCCGCTGCAGGTAGCGCTCGATCAGGTTGCGCTGCGCCAGACCCAGATGGCCGCCGAAGCTCGGCGCGTAGTGACACTGGTACAGCGCGAGCGCGAAGCCGAGATGGTTGAGCTGGTAGCGCAGCGCCGCCGGCTGGAACTGGTCGATGATGTCGAAGCCGTCCCAGCGGTCGGCCGGCTGCAGCGCGCGATCGAGCGCGTAGCGCACGGATTCGATCTGATCGACCGAGAGCTCGCGCGCCGCGGGGCTCGGGCGCGCCGCCGCGCGCTTCTGGACCTCGGCCCACGACGCCGGCACGAACGCCGCGCGCGCCTGCTGCTTCTCGCGCTTCGCGGCGCGCCTGCGCGTGCCGCGGCTGCGGAAGTACGAGAGCGTCGCGAGCGAGAACACCGGCACCAGGAACGTCGCGCCTGCCCAGATCGATTCGTCCGCCGCTGCGCCCGCGAGCGCGGCCGCGCCCAGCCAGACGATCAGCGGCGCCAGCACCATTCCCGACCAGAACCAGGCGATCAGCGACGCGCCGAAGAGCGCGACGGTGAGCGGGAAGAGCAACACGGCGAATCCGCCCACGGCCAGGAAGCCCGCGCCCGGCAGCCACAGGCCGAGCCCCGCCGCCTGCCAGCTCGCGGGCGCCCCCGCAAGGACAGGCAGGAATCCGAGCGCGCAGAGCGCGGCGTAGATCAGCGCGGTGCGCCGCTGACGCGCGGCGGTGACGGGGCCCTTGCCCTGCGTTGCGACACTGCGCGGGAAGACGTGGTCCATCGTCGTCATGGGAGCATCCTTCCACACCAGAACGTGTCGGTGTCGAGCATCTCCGCGGCGTGCGCCGAGGCGTGCGCGCCGTGCAGTCCCCAGGCCGCTGCGGCGCCGACCAGAGCGAGCTCGAGCAGCGCGGCGGCGGCCACGGCACGGCCCGCGGAGCGCCAGCGCGCGGCGCCCGCGCCCGGCGCAACGGGGTCGAGTTGCGCGCCGAGCTGCCAGACCGTCGCCGCGTTCACCGTCGGCTCGAGCGAGGGCCGGCCGAGCAGGCCGAACGGCACGGCGCGCCGCAGCGCCACGAATCCCGCGGCGATCTGCCCGAGGATGAAGAGCGCGAAGGCGCAGCAGGCCATCACCCGCGACTATATCCCATCGGAGCAAACACCCGAGGGCAGCTTGCCGGCAGCTCGTCCATCTCGGCCGGGATGCGACACCCGCGGTGGCAGGATCGACACAGTATTGTTGCTGCCCGGACGGCAGGGTGAGGTGAACGATGAGTGATCGCAGAATCGGATTCGCTGCAGCGCTTTCGGCCACGGCCCTGGTCTTCGCTCTCGCGGCGCCGCTCCCGGCCTTCGCGCAGGTCCGCGAAGCGCAGCCGGTGACGGTCGAGAACAGCGCCCTGAATCCCGTCCCGGTCCTGATTCCGCCCGATACCAAGCTTTGCGCCGACCCCGCGTGCCCGACCGTCACGCGGCGCGAGGGCGACCTGAATCCGTTTCAGTGGAGCTGGCGACTCACCGCCCCAAACCCGCCGGCCTCCGATGTCTCCTACTACGACTCGAAAGCCTTCGTCGTGCCCGACGGAATGCGATTGGTCATCGAGTTCGTCTCGGGCCACGGGGAGTTTCCCAGAGACCTTCAACTGAAAGAGGCCCACAAGAAGTCGAATGCGATCGCGCGGCACGAGCCCGTGGGCGGCCTGATGGTGCAGACGACGGTGGCCGGCGTTACGGCGGACTACCGCATCCCGTTCGAATTCCAGGGCGTGCAGCTCTGGCCGACCGGCAACATCGACCAGCCGATCGGGCCTCTTCCCGTCCACTACGTCGCGAGCGACTAGGTTCGCCTCTACGCGGATCCGGGCTCGGAAGTCGTCGTCCAGATCATGGTCAACAGACGCGTGTACGCGAACGCGAACGCCATCGTCGACGTATCGCTCAGCGGCTATCTCGTGCCCGTCGATCCCTGAGACGGACGCCCCGCGACGAGGCCTCAGGCGAGCTGGAGCGCGGTTCGCACCAGAAGCGCGAGCAGAACGAGCGAGGCGAGCGCGAACACCGAGAAGCGGATCGGGATCACGTTTCCCGTGGCCTGAATCAGCGAGTGCGCGACGCGCGCGGCGACGTAGGCCCAGGCGAGGCCGACGTTCAGCACGTCGTTCGCGCCGCCGAGCTGCGCGGCGAGGGCGAGCGCGTAGAAGATCGTGGGCTGCTCGTGCAGGTGGTTGTAGTTGTCGGCGACGCGCGCGACCTCGGGCGGCAGCTCGAGTTTCGCGCCGGTGCGCGAGAGCTCGCCGACGTCGATCTTCGCCCTCTGCATGGCGGGAATCCGCGTCGCGTACATCCAGAACCACATCACGAACGTCCACGCCACCAGGGCCAGGACCGGTGCGATCATGCCGTGCTCGGTCACGAGGTGCCTCCCGGCCGCAGGATAGGACAGACGCGAGTGCTTCTGGCGAGGATTTTCGACGGCATGCGACGCGTGACGCCCCTCAGGGCTTCGAGCTCGCCGCGCGCAGCCCCAGGCCGAGCAGGTTCTCGAGCGCGGCCTTGGCCCTGAACACACGTGACAGCGTACGGTGTCGCGCCATCACGCCGTCTTGGAATCCGGGACGCCGCTCGATCCGCGCGTACCAGCGCGAGAGTGCCGGGAAGCGGTCGAACGGGTAGCCGCACTCGCGAATCCGCAGGACCGTGAGCGACCAGATGATGTCGGCGACCGAGAACGCGTCGCCCACCAGGAAGGGCCTGCCGTCCGCGAGGCGTTTCTCGACGTCGGCATAGCCGGCTTCGAGCGCGCGCAGGTGCGCGAGGAAGGTCGCCTCGTCGATCTGGTCGCGGTCGTAGCGGGCGTAGAAGCTCACCAGCTGCTCGGGCGAGCCCTGGCGCTCGAGCCGCTGCAGCGTCGCCTCCGCTCCCGCGTCGAGCTTGCCGAGCCGGCCGAGACCCCAGCGGAACGACACGTAGCGCACCGACACGTGCAGCGTCTTGCCGCGCTCGACCAGCTCCGCAGCGTGCGCGGCCGCTGCAGGGTCGGCCGGGATCAACTTCGGGCCCGCGAAGGCGTCGTCCACGTAGCGCACGATGTCCATCGACTCGAGCTGCAGCACGCCGTCGTGCACCAACGCCGGCACGACCATGTCGGGGTGGATCGCGGCGTACGCGTCCGAGAGGTGCTCACGCCGGATCAGCGAGACCGGCCGGCTGGTCCAGGTTCCCGGCCTCGCCGCGAGCGTCTCCGGTGCATCCGAGCTCCACGGCACGTCGCGGCCGCGCGCCAGGCCCTTCTCGGCCAGCGCGAAGCGCACGCGTTGCGCACACGGTGCGCCCTCGAAGTGGAACAGGTGCAGGCCGGACAGCTTCGCCACAAGCCGGCTCTTCGGGTGATCGACTCGCGCCATGGCTCGGTCTCCGGTAGTTTTGTTCCGTATCGCACAATATCGGCGGAGAGTCCATGGGTTCTGTACGACATCGCACAAAAGCTAAAGCTCGGCCGCCGGGCCGGCCGCGCCTCTTCGACGAGGACGCGGCGCTCGAGCGCGCGCTCGAGCTGTTCTGGGAGCGCGGGCTGGCCGCGACCTCGCTGGACGACCTCGCGGCGGCGATGGGCATGCGCCGCCCCAGCCTGGCCAACGCGTTCGGCGACAAGCAGGCGCTCTACCGCCTCGCGCTGGCGCGCTTCGCCGAGCGCGCGCGCGCCGGAGCGGCGGCGGCGTTCGCCGAGCCCGAGCTCGCGGCCGCGCTCGAGCGTTTCTACCTCGCGGCGCTCGATCTGTACTGTGCGCGCGAGCCCGCCGCCGGCTGCATGGTGGTCTGCACCGCGCCCGCCGCGGCGCTGGTCCACCCCGAGGTTCGCGCCGACCTGCTCGCGGTCGTGCGCGACCTCGACGCGGCGCTGGCGCGGCGCTTCGCGCAGGCCGAAGACGCGGAGCCGGCGATCTCCGCGAAGCTCGCCCAGGCGGTGCTTCACACGCTGGCGATCCGCGCCCGCGCGGGCGAATCAAAAGCGTCGCTGCGCCGGCTCGCGCGCGCGGCCGCGAATCGCCTCGGCTCGAAAGGAAGCTAGCGCCAGTGCGGAGCGCATTGCACCCGCCACGCTCCGCCACCTCGACGGCGATCGGGCCGAGAAGAGCGCTTCTGCACCGGACTCGATTCGGCGTGCGCCCTGAGGCGTCCCTCATCAGCGGAAATGCGGCCGCCCGCGCCGACGGTCGGGCGTCTCGCGCGGATCATGCGGAAGTGAGCAGGTCTCTTCCAGGGCGAAGCTCGCGCAGAAACTCGTCGCAGGGAATGCACGCCACGCCTTCGACCTCGAGTCGCCGTGCGCCGCGATAGAGGAGCGCGCGCTTCGCCCCCGGGTAGTCCTCCGCGAAGGCGCGCAGGCCGCGCAAGTCCTCGGGCCGGACGGAGCTCGTGTTCTTGACTTCGAGCGCCCAGAAGCCGTCCCTTCCGTAGAGCACGAAGTCGACCTCGTTGCCTGACTTCGTACGCCAGAAATGGAGGGTGACGTCCGTCTCGCCGTAGTCGATCCAGGCGCGCAGATGCTGAGCGACCAGTCCTTCGAGTGCGGCGCCCTCGATCTCTTCGGGACGATCGAGCGGACCGGCCGGGCGCAGCGAGCGAAACACTCCGGTGTCGAACCAGTACAGCTTCGGATGCTGGCTCAGGATCCGCTTCGCGCGTCGGGTGAAAACGGGAACGCGGTAGGCGAGCAGCAGATCCTCGACCACCCCGAGATAGCCCTCGGCCGTAGTTCGACTCACCTGACACTCGCGCGCGACGCTCGAGAGATTCAGAGCGCTCGCATGTGAGAAGGCGAGCGCTTCGAGAAAGCGACTGAAGGCGCCGAGCTGTCGGACCAGGCCCTCCGTCTTCACCTCCTCGCGGACGTAGAGCGCCACGTAGGCCTGAAGCGTGCGTGCGGGTGAGTCGGCGGCCCAGATCCCCGGCACGAGGCCCTCGATGAGCGCGCGCCGCAAGTCGAACTTCGAGCCGAGCTCTGCCGCCATGAATGGGTGCAGCGAGCGCCGCAGCGCCCGGCCACCGAGCAGGTCCACCCCGGTACGCTTCAGCTTGCGCGCACTCGAGCCGGTCAGCACGAAGCGCCGCCGCGGCCGACGCTGCTCGATCAGCTGATGGACGACGGTGAGCACCTCCGGCGCGCGCTGAACCTCGTCGATGACGACCACGGCGCCGGGCTCCGCTGCATCCACCATCTGCCGCAGCCTCTCGGGCCGCGACGAAAGCTCGCGCTCGAGGTCCGGCTCGAGCAGGTCGAGCCAGAGAGCCGCCTCGAACGCGCCGCGCAGCCAGGTCGACTTCCCCGTGCCGCGCGGTCCGAACAGGAAGAAGCTCCCGCCCGGATCCTGGAAGAATCTCGGGACTGCCGTCATTATTGCTTCCATTTTTACGGAAGCGATGTGAGAACGTCAACCCCGCAGGCGGGCTACGTCACCGACTTCAGATGCGGCACGTCGGGGCCCTGCCCGCCTACGAGCGCGAGCGCTTCCTCGTACCCGCCGCCGAACTCCACGCGCGTGATCTCTTCGAGCGGGAGGCTCGAAGGCTCCTCTTCCCACTCGGCATCCGGCCCGATCTCGAGCAGCGTGAGGGAGTTCTTCGTGACCTTCTGAACTCTGCCGATCCGGCACGTCTCCGGCTCGACCTCTTCGCGGTGGATCACGACGAGCGGGAAGAGCCGGCCCGCCGTGCGAATCGCGGAGCCGATGTCCTCGAGTGATATCGCGGACGCCGACGGAGGCGACTCCTCGCGAATGCGCAGCGCCTCCTCGACGAAGTCGGCATGCTCGTGAGGGGCCTCGAGCTCGCTGATGTCCGCGATCCGAACCAGAGCGAAGCCGTTGAGCCAGATGTCGTCGGAGATCAGCGCCAGAAGCAGCAGGTCTTCGCCGAGCGCTTCGACGTAGCCGAGCTCCCCGTGGGCCTCGAAGGCACCGCGCGTGATGCGAACGATCGACTGCTCGGCCTGCGCTAGCTCGAGACTCTCTCGCACTGTCGTCTTCCTCCCCGCGCCAACCCCGCCGCTGCGAATTCCCGGAGCGTAGGCCAACTCGGGGAGACTCTGCCGGGGTAGTCGCGACAGGAGGGGTTCCTCGGCATCCCTCGACGGCTGCGGGTTTCCCATGCGGCGCTAGCGCGCGGCGAGCTCCGCGGCCAGGAACTCCGCGGCCAGCGCGGCCGCGCGCGGCGCGGGATCGTAGTCGTCGAACGTGAACACCGAGTGCGCGACCACGGCGTTTCCGTAGGTGCTGTCGGGCGTGACGAGCTTCTCGAACGCGGACCAGGCCCGCGCGCGCCATTCCGGCCCAGCCGCTGAACAAGAGGCGCAAGAGCCAGCCGACACCGTAGAGCGTCGCTTCGCCCTCGACGCTCGTGTCGACCAGCGGCACCTGCGCGACGACGGCCACCGCCGCGCCATCGTCCGCGGCGGTGATCAGCGCATGACCGGCGCCCAGCGAGCTGCCGAGGAGCGCGACGCGTGAGCCGTCGAGATCGGCGCGGGTGCGCGCGAACGCGAGCGCCGCGCGCCAATCCTCGAGCTGACGCCAGGGATCGACGAGCTGGCGCGGCGTCCCGCCGCTGGCGCCGAAGCCGCGGTAGTCGAACACGAACGCCGCGATGCCCACGCGCGCGAAGCGCTCGGCGAAGTACGGCAGCGCCACGTCGCGCGTGCCCGCGAATCCGTGCGCCATCACCACCGCGGGCGCGCGCTCCGCACCCGCCGGCATGAAGAGCCAGCCCGCGCACTCGGCGTCCTCACAGGCGAAGCGCAGATCGGTGCGCGTCACGCCGTCTGCCAGCGAGAGCGGCTCGCCGGGCGGAGCCGCGGGTGCGGGCGGAGCGGCCTCGAGACAGCCGGAGAGCGCGAAGGCGAGGGCGACGGAAAAGAGCGTGTGCTTCGTCGCGCAGAGGATCCCGCGTACCGGCTGGCTGTGAACCCGCGATTCATGCCAACCCGGACGACCCGCGCGGGCGCTGCTCGAGCGCGAGGTGCTCACTCGACTCCGCGCTCGGCCTCGGCCCACTCGGCGCCGAGATTGCGGCGCCGGATCCAATCGAGAAGTGCCTCCCGGTCCAGCTCGGCGCCGGAGACGGCGAGCATGGAGCGGATGTCGCGCAAGTGCTTCTCGGAGCGACCCTCACGGTAGAACTCGAGCTTGCGCACGATCACATACTCCGGCGGCGCGACGGAGGCACGAAATCCGCTGATCGCGTAGCTGCGGGCGTTCTCGAAGGCCCAAGCGTGGAGCGCGTCCCTGCCGGCCAGGAAGACATCGGCCTTCAGGCCGCTCTCGGTATGGATGATGTTGAAGTGCCCGCGCTCCGAGCGGCGCGCCTCGAGCTCGATCACTTCTTCAGGCGGCACGTAGAAGCGCGAGGCCGGGAAGGCGCGCTCGATCCGACCCGCGTCCTGACTGCGAAGTGTCACCACCAGATCGATGTCATGCGTGGCGCGCGGCTCGCCGTAGAGGGTCGCCGCTACGCTACCGGTGATGAGATAGGGGATGCCGAGCTCGGCCAGCGGCTTCGCGAAAAGCTCGATCAGATCAGCTTCGGGCATGCAGGAAGCTTCGCCGCACGGCGGCCGCGACCGCCGCTTCCGTCCAGTCGGGGTGCTGCTGGTGCAGGAACGCTGCCTTGTGGCGGCGGAGCGTCCAGTAGAGCCGGCGAGCCTCTTGCCAGCGCTGCGCCGGCGTCATGCGCCGGTAGATCTCGAGCTGCTCCTTCGAAGGCGCGTCGAAGCGATCCACGCATTCACTCTGCCCGAGGACCACAGCCCGGGCAACGGGACCGTCGTCCTACCGCGTTACTGCAGGCGAGACCGGCCAGTACCGCGCGCCCTTTCCCGAGCTCTAAAGGTGCGTGTCGCTGGCGGCTTCGGGCTGATACTCGATCGCCAGCACGCGCAGCCGCCGGGTGCGTCCGTCGGGGATGGGCCATTCGATCGTCGCACCTACCGCCAGGCCGAGCAGAGCGGTTCCAACGGGCGCGAGGATGGAGATGCGACCCTGCTCGGCGTCCGCGTGGCGCGGGAACACCAAGCTGATCTCGCTCGCGAAGTCGAGACGCGACACGCGGATGGGCGGGAGGGGAGCGGGTGTGGGGGGGGGGCGAGGCGTCCTCGGGACGATCGAGCCGCTCCCCCCGCGCGCGTCAAGCCGTCGGGTCGCTTCGCGGGGCCGAGCCGCCGCGGTGGCGCTCAGCGCCGCCTGACTCGGCTCCGACTCCGCCGCGGTGTGCGCGCGTCGGCGCTCGGGCGCACGACCAGCCCGCGCAGGATGATGTCGGCGAGCTCCTTCACCGTCGTTCGCGAGGAGGCGCGCGACGCGCCGGCGGCTTCGCGGCGTGCGAACTCGCGGCCGAGGCCGCCGAGCAGGTGCGCGACCGAGGCGGTGTCGCACGCGGCGATCTGGCCTTCGGCGACGGCGCGGTCGAGCAGGCACTGCAGGACGGCGGCGACGTAGCGCTCGTGCGCGTCGAGCATGCGCTGGCCGCCGGGCAGGTCGGCGAACTCGCGCGAGAGCGCGTTGCGCTCCGGGTCGATCGCCTCGCTCACCGCGCGCATGTAGGCGAGCAGCGCGTCCATCGGCGGGAGCGACGGGTCGAGCGACGCGATCGCGCGCCGGCCGATCCCGTGCAGGCGCCGGTCGACGACGGCGAGCACGAGCTCCTCTTTGCTCTGCGCGATTCCGTACAGCGTGCGCAGCGAACAGTTCGTGCGCGTGGCGATCTCCGCCATGGTGAGCTCGGCGAGCCCGCCGCTCACGACCAGATCGTCGAGCGCGTCGAGCAGCTCGAGCTGGCGCGGCGTGAGTCTGCGCTCGACCTCGGGGTCGAGAAGCGGCTTGGGCGGGCGCAGACCCGGAAGCGGGATCTGCGCCAGCCGCTCGGGTCGCGCGCCCATCAAGACAGCAGCGCCTCCGGCAGATCGACCACGCGCGCGCGGAGCCATTCACCCAGGCTCTTGGCCTGCGGGTCCTGCCGCGTCGACGCCGCGACGCCCTCCTCGAGCAGCCCGTGGATCACGAAGTTCAGCGAGCGGATCGCGGGCAGGCGATGGCGCTCGACCGGAAGCTCCGCGACTTCCGGCAGAAGCGCGCGCAGCTTCTCGGTGGTCAGGTTCTCGTCGAGCCACGTCCACGCGGCGTCGCTGCGCGCGAACACGCCGAGATTCGCGTTGCTGCCCTTGTCGCCGGAGCGGCTGCCGAAGACGCGGCCGAGCGGAGCGCGCACCGTGCGACCGACGGGAATCTGCGCCTTGGGGCCTTCGCGACCCTCGACGCGGACCGTCGCGCCCGGGATCACCGACGACACGGTGTGCGTCGAGCCGCCGAGAATCACCACTTCCTGGTTCGCGGCCGCGGCGGGAATCATCGCCGGCTCGTACACGCCGAACGGGTGGCCCTCGCCGGGCCCGCCGCCCACGCCGAAGAATCCCGGAATGGTGGCGAGCGCCGTCTCCATCAGCGCGTTCGAGAACGCGCGCCCGACTTTGTTCGGGTCCGGATCCTTCACGCTGATGCGCAGCATGGCCACGGCCTGCTCGTTCGTCTCCGGGTCCGGCTTGTCGGTGCGCACCACGCGCGTAGTCACCTGCGCGAAGTCACTCGGCCGGTACGGGCAGGCGGTCCAGAACGCCTCCTCGACCAGCCGCGCCTTCGCCTCGACGTCGAGCCCGACCAGACACACGTTCAGGTCGTTGCGGAAGCCGCCCGCGCGGTTCAGGCAGACCTTCAGCGTCGGCGGGGGCGGCTCGCCCTTCGTGCCGTGGATGCGCACGCGGTCGCGCGCGACCTGGTCGAGCAGGATCGTGTCGAAGCGCGTGGTGACGTCGGGGCCCAGGTAGCGCGGGCCGCCGATCTCGTACAGGAGCTGCGAGGTCACGGTGCCGATCGAAACCTCGCCGCCGGTGCCGTCGTGCTTGCCGATCAGCGACGAGCCGTCGGCGGCCACTTCTGCCCAGGGAAAGCCCGCGCGCTCCAGGCCCGGAACCTCGGTGAAGAACGAGTAGTTGCCGCCGGTCGCCTGCGTGCTGCACTCGATCACGTGGCCGGCCACCACGCCGCCGGCGAGCGCGTCCCAGTCGGTGCGCGACCAGCCGTGGTGCCAGGCCGCGGGCCCGCAGACCAGCGCGGCGTCGGTGATGCGGCCGGTGATCACGATGTCCGCGCCGCGCTGCAGCGCGTCGACGATGCCCCAGCAGCCGAAGTAGGCGTTGGCGGTGAGGAAGCGCGCCTCCTTGATCGGCTCGCCGGTCTCGAAATTGCGCAGCTGGTCGGCGGCGATCAGCTCCTGGATGCGCGGCATCAGGTCGTCGCCGCGCACGAAGGCGATCTTGGGGTGAAGCCCCAGCTTCTTCGCGACCTCGGCCACCGCATCGGCGCAGCCCTCGGGATCGAGGCCGCCGGCGTTCGACACCACTTTGATTCCCTTGTCGAGGCAGGTGCCCATCACCTGCTCCATCTGCTTCACGAACGTGTACGCGTAGCCGCCGCCGGGGCGCTTCGCGCGCGTGCGCGCCAGGATCAGCATGGTGAGCTCGGCGAGCCAGTCGCCGGTCAGCACGTGGATGGGTCCGCCCTCGACCATCTCGCGCGCGGCCGACAGCCGGTCGCCGAAGAAGCCCGAGCAGTTCGCGATGCGGATCGGCTCTGCCATCACTTGCCTCCCGGTTCGTCGCGATTCGGCTCGACCACGAGCAGCACCGCGCCGCTCACCACCTGGTCGCCGACGGCGACGCGCACCTCGGCGACGACGCCGTCCTCGGTCGCCGTCATCGGGTGCTCCATCTTCATCGCCTCGAGCACGAGCAGCGTCTGGCCGGCGCGAACCGCGTCGCCCGCGCGCACGCGCACGTCGATCACACGGCCGGGCATGCGCGCGGCGAAGCCGCCCTGCGCGTCGGCGCGGCCCGGCACCACGAAGCGCGGCTCGACCAGCAGCTCCATGTCGCCGCGCGGCCCGTGCACCACCAGCCGCTCGCCCGCGCGCGTGACACGCGCACGTGTACGGCGGCCGTCGATCTCGACGTCGATCGCATCCGGCTCCCAGGCGTGGATCCGCGCGAGCCCGCGCTCGCCGCCCGCCTCGATCTCGAAGCTCCCGTCGCGAAGCGACCGGTACGCCACGCGAAGCTCCGCGCCGCCGCTCCCGAACACGACGTTCTGCCGCGGCATTCGCGCGTTGCGCCAGCCGGACGGGATGCCCGCCAGCACCGGCGCATTGGCGCGGTTCTCGCCCTGGATCCAGAGCGCCGCGCACTGCGCCGCGCGCGCGAGCTCGTCGGCGGGAAGCTCGAGCCGCCGCGGGGGCCGGACGCGCTCGATGAAGTCGGTGGTCGTGTCGCCGGCCAGGAACTCCGGCGTGCGAAGCGTGGCGACCAGGAAGTCGCGGTTGGTGACGACGCCGCCGATGTGCAGGCGTTCGAGCGCGAGCGCGAGCCTTCCTGCGGCCTCGGTCCGGGTCGGTCCGAACGCGATCACCTTCGCGAGCATCGGGTCGAAGTCGGTGCCGATCACCGAGCCGCGCACGACGCCCGAGTCCCAGCGCACCACCGGCGCCGGAGCGGGATCGAACGCGACAAGCCGGCCCGTCTCGGGCAGGAAGTCGTTGGCGGGGTTCTCGGCGTAGAGGCGCGCCTCGATCGCGGCGCCGTTGAACGAGATCGAGCTCTGCGCGTAGCCGAGCGGCTCGCCCGCCGCGATGCGCAGCTGCTCGCGCACCAGGTCGAGCCCGGTCACGAGCTCGGTCACCGGGTGCTCCACCTGCAGGCGCGTGTTCACCTCCAGGAAGAAGAACTCGCCGGTCTCGTCGTCGAGCAGGAACTCGACCGTGCCCGCCGACTGGTAGTGCAGCGCGCCCGCGATGCGAAGCGCCGCCTGGCCCATCAGCTCGCGCAGCTCCGCGCCGACGCGCGGCGAGGGCGACTCCTCGAGGATCTTCTGGTGCCGGCGCTGGATCGAGCACTCGCGCTCGCCCAGGTGCACCACGTTTCCGTGCGAGTCACCCAGGATCTGGATCTCGACGTGGCGCGCGCGCCGCACGTAGCGCTCGAGGAACACGCGGTCGTCGGCGAAGCCACTCTTCGCCTCGCGCTTCGCGGCCGCGACGGATTCCTCGAGCTTCTCCGGCGACTCGACCACGCGCATGCCCTTGCCGCCGCCGCCCGCGGCCGCCTTCACCAGCAGCGGGTAGCCGACGCGCGCGGCGTCGCGCACGTCCTTCGAGCCCGGCAGCGTCGGCACGCCGACCTCTTCGGCGAGCTCCTTCGCCGCGAGCTTGTCGCCCATGCGCCGGATCGCCTCGGGCGACGGCCCGACGAAGACCAGCCCCGCCGCGGCGACGTCCGCCGCGAAGCCCGCGTTCTCGGACAGGAAGCCGTAGCCGGGGTGGATCGCGCCCGCGCCGCTCGCGCGCGCGGCGTCGAGGATCGCCTTGCCGTCCAGGTACGAGCCCGGCAGCCGCACGGCGAGGTCGGCCTCTCGAACGAAGGGCGCGTCCGCGTCGGCCGCGGTGTACACCGCGACGCAGCGGATCCCCATGTCGTGCGCGCTGCGGATCACGCGCCGCGCGATCTCGCCCCGATTCGCGATCAGAAGCGTCGTGAAGCTCACAGTCGGAACACTCCGTAGCCGGCGGCGCCCTCGACGGGCGCGTTGCGAACGGCCGAGAGGCAGATACCGAGCACCGTGCGCGTGTCGCGCGGGTCGATGATTCCGTCGTCGCTGATCGCGCCCGACGCCTCGAGCGCGACCGAGCCGCGATCCTGCGCGGCTTCGACCGCGGCCACGATCTTCGCGTCGGCCTCTTCGTCGAAGGGCTCGCCTTTGCGCGCGGCCTGGCCGCGGCGCACGATCGACATGACGCCGGCGATCTGCTTGCCGCCCATCACGGCGATCTTGGCGCTGGGCCAGATGAACGTGAAGCGGTTGTTGAACGCGCGGCCCGACATGGCGTAGGTGCCGGCGCCGTAGGAGTTGCCGAAGATCAGCGTGATGTGCGGCACCGTCGAGTTGGTGACCGCGTTGATCATCTGCGAGCCCTTCTTGATGATCCCCGCGCGCTCGAAGTCGCGCCCGACCACGAAGCCGGTCAGGTTCTGCAGGAACAAGAGCGGCGTGTCGATCTGATTGCAGAGCTGCACGAAGTGCGCGGCCTTCTCGGCGGACTGCGGGTCGAGCACGCCGTTGTTGCCGAGGATTCCGACCGGGTAGCCGTGCACGCTCGCCCAGCCGCAGACCAGCGTGCTGCCGTAGCGCGGCTTGAACTCCTCGAAGCGCGAGCCGTCGACGACGCGGCCGATCAGGTCGCGCACGTCGACCGGCCTTCGCAGGTCCGGGCTCACCAGGCCCAGCAGCTCCTCGGGGTCGAGCAGCGGCGGGTCGGCGCGAAGACTTGGCGGCGGGCCGGGCTTGCGCCAGTTCAGGTGCGACACCACCTCGCGACACAGCCGCAGCGCGTCGCGCTCGTCCTCGGCGAAGTACTCGGCCAGGCCGGAGACCTCCGCGTGCATCTGCGCGCCGCCCAGCGACTCGTCGTCGCTCTCCTCGCCGGTCGCCATCTTCACCAGCGGCGGGCCGGCCAGGAAGATCTTCGACTGCTCCTTGATCACGATGTTGTAGTCCGACATTCCCGGCTGGTACGCGCCGCCCGCCGTCGACGATCCGAACACCACGCACACCGTCGGGATCTCGAGCTTGGACAGCTCGATCATCTCGTAGAAGAAGCGGCCGGTCTCGGCGAAGTGGTCGACGCGCGCGCCGGCCGCGGTGCTGCCGCTGTCGTCCTTGCTGCGCGTGGCGCTCTGCATGCGCAGGTCGGCGCCGGCCGACTCGACGAAGCTCACGTACGGCATGCGGTTCTCGCGCGAGATCTCGAGCGCGCGCATCCACTTCTTCGAGACGTACGGCGTGAGCGCGCCGCCGAGCACGGTCGGGTCGTTGGCGAAGATCACGCACTCCACGCCCGCGATGATCCCGATCCCGAGCACCGCGCCGCCGCCGATCGTGTACGAGGAGTTGTACGCGGCAAGCGGGCTGATCTCGAGGAACGGGCTGTCGGGATCGAGCGCAAGCGCTATGCGCTCGCGCACCGGGAGCTTGCCGCGCTTGGCCAGACGCTCGTGGTGGTACGCGCCGCCGCCGGCTTCGGCCTCGTCGAGCAGGAGGTCGATCTCAGCCAGCTTCGCGAGCATCGCGGCGCGGTTCTCGGCGTAGGACTCCGAGCGCGGGTCGAGGGTCGATCGCAGGGGCGGCGCGAGTAAGGTGGGCAGCGGCATGGTCGCTCCGGGTTCGTTGCGAATTGACGAACACTTAACACGCGGGGTAACGTGAGGCAATCCGAATTACCCGTGCCGGCGGGAGTGCCCCCAGTTGAGCGACATCCTCCTCGAACGCGGTCCGAACGGCGTCGCCACCCTGACGCTGAATCGCCCGCAGCGGAAGAACGCGTTCGGGCCGGGAATGTGGGACGAGCTGCGGCGCCTGCTGCACGAGGTCTCGACGAACCCCAGCGATCGCGTGCTGGTGATCACGGGCGCGGGCGGCGCGTTCTGCGCGGGCGCGGACCTGGGCGGGGTGGCGGCTTCGAACGCGCAGGCGCACCCGCTTCACGCGATGGTCCCGGTGAACGCCGCCGCGATCGCGCTGCACGAGCTCGGCAAGCCGACGATCGCGAAGGTGAACGGCGACGCGGTCGGCGCGGGCATGAACCTGGCGCTCGGCTGCGATCTGGTCGTGGCCGGCGAGAGCGCGCGCTTCTCCGAGATCTTCGCCCGCCGCGGGCTCTCGCTCGACTTCGGCGGCAGCTGGCTCCTGCCGCGCCTGGTCGGCATGCACAAGGCGAAGGAGCTGGCGTTCTTCGCCGACATCCTCTCCGCGCGCGAGGCCGAGCGCATGGGCCTTGTGAACCGCGTCGTGCCCGACGCCGAGCTCGACGCCTTCGTGGCGGACTGGGCCGAGCGGCTCTCGGCCAGCGCGCCGCTCGCGCTGCAGCTCTCGAAGAGGCTGCTCTCGAACTCGTTCGGGATCGGGCTCTCGGAGGCGCTCGACGCCGAGGCCGCCGCGCAGAGCGTGAACCTGGTGAGCGAGGACACGAAGGAGGGCGTGCGCGCCTTCCTCGAGAAGCGCAAGCCCACATTCCGCGGCCGCTAGGCGCGCCAGGAGGATCGTCGATGGACCCGGTTCGGATCACGGTCGATCGCGGCATCATGACCGCGACGCTGGTCGACCAGGAGTCCCGAAACGCGCTGGGCAGCGCGCTGATCCGCGGCCTGCTCGACGCGATCGCCGCGGTGAACGCCGACCCCGCGCTCCGCGCGCTCGTGATCACCAACGAGGGCCCGAGCTTCTGCGCCGGCGCCAACCTGAAGGAGCGCGGCGCGAGCGCCACCGCGAGCGCGAGCGGCGGCGGCTTCGACGATCTGCTCGCGGCGATCCAGACCTCGCCGCGGCCGATCATCGGCCGCATCGCCGGGCACGTGATGGGCGGCGGAAACGGCCTGGCCGCCGCGCTCGACATCTCGATCGCGGCGGAAGACGTGAAGTTCGGCTTCACCGAGGTCCGGCTCGGCGTCGCCCCCGCGATCATCTCGGTGGTCTGCCTGCCCAAGATGCGCCGCGCCGACGCGCTCGAGGCGTTCATGCGCGGCAACCGCTTCCCC
Source organism: Deltaproteobacteria bacterium (assembly GCA_016875225.1). Taxonomy (NCBI): domain Bacteria; kingdom Pseudomonadati; phylum Myxococcota; class Myxococcia; species Deltaproteobacteria bacterium. Next base: position 7,729 of record VGRW01000013.1, on the reverse strand, counting down.
GCCGCGCGCGCCGCGGAGCTCGGCCTGATCAACCGCGCGGTGCCGCGCGAGTCGCTCGACGCGGCCGTCGGCGAGGTGCTCGAAGACCTGCGGCTCGGCGGGCCGGAAGCGATCGGCGTCGCCAAAAGTCTGGTCTACCAGGTGCCCAAGCTCGACGCCGCCGAGGCGATGCGCTGGGCCACCAAGCTCTCGGCCGGTCTCTTCGCCGGGGCCGAGGCCGCCGAGGGTGTGAAAGCGTTCCGCGAGAAGCGCGCGCCGAGCTGGGCCGCTGCACCGAAGACCGACGGATCGAAGGGAGCCGCGATGCTGCAAGAGAGCCTGGACCTGATCGCCGAAGCCGACGAGCTGCACGCATTTCTGCGTACGCTCGCGCCAGCGGACTGGTCGCGCCCCACGCCGTTCCTGGGCTGGACGCCGTGGGACGTCGTCGCGCACCTGCACTTCTTCGACAAGGTCTCGATGCTCGCGCTGACCGACCCGGAGGCGTTCGCCACGGAGCGTAATCGGCTGATCGAGTCGATGAAGGCCGGCGGCTCGAACGCCGAGCACACGCGGCGCTCGCTGGGCGACCTGTCCCCGCAGGAGCTGCTCACGCGCTGGCACCAGACCTGCCACGCCATGGCGCGCGAGCTCGGCCAGTCCGACCCCAAGCGCCGGCTGCCCTGGTTCGGCCCCGACATGGGCGTGCGCATGTTCACCACCGCGCGCTTCATGGAGACCTGGGCGCACGGCCAGGACGTGTACGACCTGCTGCACGTGCAGCGCACGTACAACGACCGCATCAAGCACATCGCCGAGATCGGCATGAAGACCTTCGGCTGGACCTTCGCCAACCGCGGCCTGCCCGTGCCCGGCGCGCCGCCGCGGGTGCGGCTGGTCGCGCCGTCGGGGGCGATCTGGGAGTGGAACGCCGAGAACGCGAGCGACAGCGTGACCGGAACCGCCGTAGACTTCTGCCACGTGGTGACGCAGGGCCGGAACATCGCCGACACCGCGCTTGGGGTGGTGGGCGACGTGGCCGCGCGCTGGATGGCGATCGCGCAGTGCTTCGCCGGCGGCCCCGCCGATCCCCCCAAGCCCGGAGCGCGCGCGTGGCGCTGACACAAGAAGGAGCCAGACGAAAATGAGAACGAAGCTTGCCGCGGAGCTCGGACTGGAGTTCCCCATCTTTGCCTTCACCCACTGCCGCGACGTGGTCGCGGCGGTCAGCAACGCCGGCGGTCTGGGCGTGGGGGGCGTGGCCGGGCGCTCGATCGACGAGCTCGCGATCGAGCTCGACTGGATCGAGAAGCACGTCGGCGACAAGCCCTACGGCGTCGACCTGCTGCTGCCGGTGAAGTTCGTCGGCAGCGACAAGGGCGGGCTCGACATCAAGAACATGGACGCGCTGATCCCCGCGGCGCACCGCGCGTTCCTGGAGCAGCTGCTCGAGAAGTATGGCGTGCCGCCGCTCCCGCCCGGCGATTCGGTGCACGGCGAGCTCGGCGTCGGCTTCGAGAAGCAGCGCGACGTGCTCGACCTGTGCTTCTCGCGCCGCATCAGTGTGATCGCGAGCGCGCTCGGCCCGCCGCCGCAGTACATGATCGAGCAGGCGCGCGCCAAGGGCGTGAAGGTGGCGGCGCTCGCCGGCACGGTCGAGCACGCGACGCGGCACGTCGAGGCCGGCGTCGACATCGTGGTGGCGCAGGGCTACGAGGCCGGCGGCCACACGGGCGAGATCTCGACCATGGTGCTGGTGCCCGAGGTCGTCGACGCGGTCGCGCCGGTGCCGGTGCTCGCCGCGGGCGGCATCGCCAACGGCCGGCAGGTGACCGCGGCGCTCGCGCTCGGCGCGCAGGGCGTCTGGACCGGCTCGGTCTGGCTCACCACCGAAGAGGCCGAGACGCACCCGGTCGTGAAGGAGAAGTTCCTGCGCGCGTCCTCGCGCGACACGGTCCGCTCGCGCTCCGTCACCGGCAAGCCCGCGCGGCAGCTCCGCACCGCCTGGACCGACGCCTGGGACGACCCCGCGAACCCGACCCCGCCGCTGCCCATGCCGCTGCAGCCGCGGCTGGTGCGCGAGGCGCAGGCGCGAATCGCGCGCACCGCGCACAAGTCGCCCGGCGCCGAGCAGCTGATCAACTACTTCGTGGGCCAGGTCGTGGGTCAGATGAAGCACATCCGCCCCGCGCGGCGCGTGATCGAAGAGATGGCGCAGGAGTACGCCGACACCATGGAGCGGCTCGACTCCTGGGCCGAGGGCAAGACCGACTGAAGACGCGGCTCGCCGTGAAGGTCGTTCCCGGCTCGTCGCGGAGCTGCCTGGCGGGCTGGCTCGGCGACACGCTGAAGCTGCGCGTCGCCGCGCCGCCCGAGCGCGGCAAGGCCAACGCCGCGGTCGAGGCGCTGCTCGACGAAGCGCTATCGCTTCCGAGCGGCTCCGCGCGCGTGGTCGCGGGGCAGTCGTCGCCGCGAAAGACCGTCGAGGTCTCGGGGCTCACCGACGCGGAGGTCCGCGAGCGGCTTTCCGCCGCGCAGACACAGAACGGAGGAGGACGCCGATGAACCGAAACGCGCTTCTCGCGCTCGCGCTCGTCTTCACGGTCACGGCCGCAGCGCGCTTCACCGCGGCCGAGCCCGCGCTCGCGCCCACCCAGGCGCTCTCGCCGGAGCTTCGCGCGGCCTTCATCGCCGAGATGCAGCACCTGGACCACGGCCTGCAGGCGGCCGTCTCGGCGCTCGCCCGCGCCGACTGGCCCCAGCTCGAGAAGATCGCAGGCGAGATCCGCGGCTCGTTCATCCTGGAGCAGAAGCTCACGCCCGAGCAGCTCGCCGAGCTGCACCGCGTGCTGCCCGAGCCGTTCCTCGCGCTCGACCGCCAGTTCCACGCCCAGGCCGAGCAGCTCGCGTTCGCCGCCCGGGCCCGCAACGGCGAGCTCGCCGCGTTCCGCGCCTACAAGCTCACCGACGGCTGTGTCTCGTGTCACTCGCAGTACGCGCGACACCGCTTCCAGGCGGTGACTCCCCCGCCAGACGCACACCGCCACTAGATCCGCCCAAACCCCGCCCATGACCCGCCGCCGGATCCTCGCATTCGTCGCGATCGCGTTCGGCCTGCTCACCGTCGTCCAGGGCGGCCGCGTGCTGGCCGGCGCCGATCCCGGCTACGTCGTGTTCCGCCCGCTGCTCGTCTTCAACTTCGCGATGGGCTTCGCCTACGTGGCGGCGGGCGTCGCCGCTCTGCGCAGCGCCGCGCTCGGCAGGCGCGCGGCGGGGGCGATCTTCGCAGTGAACCTGCTCGTGCTCGTCGCGATCGCCGTGCTCCACGCCGCAGGAGCGGCCGTCGCCGTCGAGAGCCTGGGGGCGATGAGCCTCCGGACCGCCGTCTGGCTGGGGTTATACTTGGCACAGGGTCGCGAGGCGGTGGCGTAAAGGTCGCCAGAATCGGCGAATCGCCACCGGCCATCGCATCCGAGCTGACCTCCGCCGGCCGCGCCTCACCGTGACTGAAATCTCCTTGACACTCGCTTGCTCACTCGGCTGTCATGTCTGCGAGCCGACGGAGGCACGAGTGTCGAAGCGAATTGCGCTGCTTCTGGATCTCGAGATCGAGTACTCCGCGGCGATCGGTGGGTGGTGCGCGCGCAGCTCGATCGCGGTCGTCGAATCGCGCGTGGAGGCCGCGCCTGTCCTGGATCGACACGAGCTCTGCCTCGTGGTGATCGGCCTGACCGGGGATCTCGAGACGGCCTATGAGCGCGTTCGCACGGTCATGAAGGCGAACCGCGGCGTGCCCACGGTCGTGCTCGCGCGGGGCATGGGCGGAGAGCTCGGCTTCCGCCTCGCCCGGCTCGGGATCTACGAAGTCATCGATCTTCCGGCGCGGGCCCTGGACGTCGTCGCGAGGCTCTCCGTCCACACGAGCCGCGCGCAGCAGCCGACGGCCATGGCCGCGCTGATCGGTGACAGCGCGGGCATGCAGGAGCTGCGGCAGAGGGTGCGCGAGGCCGCGTCCGTGGACTCCAAGGTCCTGCTGCAGGGAGAGACCGGCACTGGAAAGGGGCTCGTCGCGAGGCTCGTGCACCAGCTCTCGTCGCGGCGCGCCGAGCCGTTCGTCCACGTCGACTGCGCGGCACTGTCCCCGACGCTGATCGAGAGCGAGCTCTTCGGGCACGAGAAGCACTCGTTTACCGGAGCCGGAAACCTGCGACGCGGTCGGTTCGAGGCCGCCGGCGTGGGAACCATCTTTCTCGACGAGATCGGTGACCTCGATGCGGCGCTGCAGTCGAAGCTGCTGCGCGTGCTCGAGGACCGCGTCTTCGAGCGCGTCGGCGGGACTCAGTCACTGCCGATGACCGCGCGCGTGATCGCGGCCACCTGTCACGACCTGGGCCGGCTTGTCGCGCAGGGCAGGTTCCGCCCCGATCTCTACTTCCGCCTCAACGTGATCGAAATTCCGGTGCCACCACTTCGCGAGCGCCTCGACGATCTGCCGGGGCTGGCACGAGCGGCGGTCGATCGCGTCTCCGAAAATCTTGGAATCGCACCCGCGGAGATTGGCGACTCCTTCCTGGCACCTCTTCGCGACCACCATTGGCCCGGCAACGTTCGCGAGCTCTTCAACGTCGTCGAGCGGATCCTCGTGCGCGGCAGGTCGGGGCCGCTGGAAGCGGACGAGCTCGAGGGACTGCTGGCGGCGCCGATCGCGTTGGAGCCGGCTCCCGAGCCCGGCTCCGAGCTTCGGACGGCTGCATCCCCGCCGGACCTCACGCCGAGCGAACGCGCGGACGCGCGCAGGCTCGCCGAGGCCCTGCGCGCGACCGGGGGAAACATCTCGCGGGCCTCGCGCCGGCTCACGATGCCCCGCGGAACCATCCGCCACCGGATCCACAAGTACGGATTGGAGCACCTGGTTCAGAAGGACTAGCGGATTCGAGCGTCAACGGATTCCGCGAAGCCGAGGTATAGTGCGATCGTCGTGAACCGGATCGCCGCGCTGAGGAGCTGGCTCGGGGAGCGGTGGCTTCGCATCGTCGTCGCCGCGCCCGCACTCCTGCTCGCAGCGTGCCGAACCACTCTCAGCTGAGGGAGCGTTCGTCCGGCGGCGCACGCCGTCACTCGGGACCGACGACCTCGTCAGACGCCGTCCGATAGGCAGAGAGCGCTGGAAGCGCCGCTCCGAGCACCGAGGCGATGACCGCGCCGGCAATCAGTGCTGGAAGCTCGGCCGCGGTCCAGCGCTGCTCGAGAATCCAGCCGAACGACTCGCGCAGGATGTCAGCGGCCGGCTCCGCGCAGGCGAATCCCAACGCGACTCCGAGACCCGCACCGGCTGCGCCCAGTGCGAACGCGTCTACGAGGACGACCTCGACGAGCTGTCGCGGCTCGGCTCCAGCCGCGCGAAGAACCGCGAGATCGCGACGCCGTTCGCTCACGATCCCGGTGAGCAGAACCATCACGCCGATCGCGCCGAGGGCCGCCATGAACGCACCGAGAGCCTGCAGTGTCGAGGAGAACACCTGCGTCAACCTGCGATTCACCGCGACGATGTCGCGGCCGCTCGCGAAGTACAGATCCTGAAGGCCTGCTGCCCTGCGGCGGATCGCGTCGACGACAGACTCCGATGGTGAATCGGTCCAAGCGACCGCGATCGAGGCACCGGGTCGCTTCCAATGGCGGTCGAACGCGGCGATGTCCAGCAGGATGGATCCGGTGGTCTCCCCGAAGTCTTCGTAGAGCCCGGCAATCTCGAACCGTTGCACCCCGTGTGAGGTGTCGAGCTCGATGGAGTCCCCCGTGCCGAGGCCGAACGCTTTCACGAATCCTGGGGACACCGCGACCGCGCCGTTGCTCAGGTCCGCGGCCAGATCCGCAGACCGGCGATCGATGCCGGGAATGTGTCCATGCCTGGCTACGACACTCATCGTCATAGCGACCAGCGGCACCTCCTGGCCCCGGAACAGGATCGTCGCGTCACCCTTGTACTGCTCGCTCACCGCGACGACACCGGGCGTCGCCCGAATCGCCGCGATCGATTCGGAAGAGAGGAAGTCGCCGCCGATCGGGTCGGACAGGGAGAACGGAAGCACCAGGATCGGATCGCCCGGAAAGCGGGACTCGGCCCAGCGCTCGAACGCCGAGCGGACGGTCGCGATGAGCAGGAACACGGTGAGCAGGGTGCCGACCAGAGAGGCGATCGCGGTGAGGGAGATCGCGAACGTCCACGGCCGCATGCGGAACAGGCGGGTCGTCAGGTGCCCGACGGCGGGTCGGTAGAGCTGGAGGGGCCGGAGCGCGAAGCGCAGCAAGCCGAGTCCGTGCGGAGCGAGCGCGAGGATCGCGAGGATGCCCGAGAAGAGCAGCGCGCCCAGGCGCACCATCGCCGAGCCGGCGGCGATCCCGCTGCCCGAGGCGAAGAGCAGCGCGAACGCGGTGAGCGCCAGCATGGCCACCCAGATGCGCACGGACCGTCCACGGCCTCGGGCGGGTTCCCGATCCAGCGAATCGAGGCTGAAACGGCTTGCGGCCCTGCGAGCGGGCAGTGCGCCGCCCGTGATTCCCGCGCCCAGCCCGACGAAGCTCGCGATCCACAGCGTCGTGGGCGCCAGCGATACCCCCTCGAACCTCTCGATCGCGACGACTTCGAGGAACTCGGAGAGCGTCGCGAGCAGTGGCGGCGAGACAGCGACACCGCCGGCGATCCCGAGCGCGGTCCCGATCACCGCGAGCAGAGTGACCTCGGCGAGGATCATCCGCTCGACTCGCCGCGCCTCCATTCCCACCGCGCGCAGCGTCGCGAGCTGACGCCTCTGCCGCTCCACCCATTGCGCGGTCGTCGCATAGGTGAGGAGGCAGGCGACCAGCGCCGCTGCTCCCGAGAGAATCAGCGCCGCCTTCTTCACCATGCCCAGCAGATCCTCGGCGACACGCGACCGGGCGGATGACCTCTGCACCGTCGCTCGCCCCGACAGCTTCGCGCCGAGCGCCGAGATCAGGGCCGGGACGTCCTGCGCCGGCTCGGGAACGATGTCGATCCGGTCGAGCATCCCCGCTCTGCCGCCGAGAATCTGCGCGGCGTACACATCCATGACCGCGACCTGCCCGCTGAACGCGGCCGCGATCCCGGTCGGGCGAAGGACACCCTGCACGCTGAGGCTTGCATCGCGGCCGTTCGCGCGCACGGGAATCTCGACGGCTCGGCCCTCGCGATAGTCGTCTCCCAGATCGAGGCGATCGAGCAGCGCTTCGGTCACGACGACCGAGCTCGGGCCGGCCAGCAGCCTGAGTGGATCTCGTATCTCGAGCCCGTGTCTCTCGATCACCGTCTTTCGGACGACCTCTTCCGCGAGCAGATCCACCCCGATCACGTTCAGCGCGAAGTCGCGATCGGCGATCCGCAGCTTCACCGAGACGAGCGGCGATGCCGCGCGCACACCCGGCGTGGCTCGCGCGACCTCTAGGATCTCCTCCGCCAGGCCGACGTCACCCGCAACGATCTCGATCTTCGCGGCTCCCGTGATCGACTCCGCCGTCGTGTCGAGGTGCTTCTGGGCACTCCGGGAGCTCATCTCGAGCCCCGTGGCGAGAGTCACGCTGACCGCGATCGCGATCACCGCAAGCGGCGCGAGCCGTCCCTCGGGGCTGCGCAGCCTGCGCACGAACAGCAGCAGCCAGAGCGGAGTGTTGCGGCGGCGCTCGGGCACGCGCTAGGTCCCGCTTCCGGGTCGCAGCAGCAGATCCTGCTCGAAAA
>VGRW01000012.1 GCA_016875225.1 Deltaproteobacteria bacterium | reverse complement strand
CAAATGCTGAGACAATTTTGAGACTGCCTCTAGTCGGGCCGACTCGACCCCTGCAGCATGTCCTGGAGGGCGCGGCCCATCTTCCGGAACTTCGATCCGAGCGATCGCAGGTGCGACCGGTAGTGCGAGGTCTCTGGCCCGAGCTCCAGAGTTCGCCCGTACTCGCCGTGGAGCTTCTGGGCGCGTTCGAAGAGCACCGCCTCGCTCTCGACGTTGTTCGGATCGATCACGCAGCAGTCGACCGGACAGACCCGCGCGCACTGCTGAGTGTGGTGGAACCCGACGCACTCGCTGCAGGCGCCGGGATCGATCACGAAGGTCTCTTCCCCCTGGGAGATGCCGCCGCTGGGGCACATTCGCTCGCAGGCGCCGCAGTTCACGCAGGCTTCGGTGATCATGTTGGCCACGGGCGCACACTCCTGGCTACGGATCCGATTCCGGCACTACACCGAGGGATCCAGCGCACGACCAGAACGAGGCGGGGGAAGCAGAGAGAAGAGTCGCGGTGGGTTCCGGCGCCGAACCGGGCTCGGCGCCGGAACCCCTCGCTCCTGGGTCAGATCACGCTGCCCAGTCCTTCTCGTAGACGGTCCACTCGCCCTCGCTCTCGAGCTCCGGCGTTTCCTTCCGGAGCTTTCCAACGCGGGAAACGAACAGCCAGATCAGCGGCAGCACACCGCCGACGATGAACAGCGTTCCACCGATCGAGCGCATGTAGGTGAGGAAGGTCCACACCGGGCCGGTGATAACCTCCTGGGACCGCGCGTACCACAGACCTTCCTGGAACACGATCATGAGCTGGTAGAGACCGACCGGGAACAGGTCCAGGGTCATCATCAGAAGCAGACCGATCTGCAGCGACCAGAACGAGTTCTTGACCAGCTTCTCGCTCCAATCAGCCTTGGTAAGCAGATGCTGAGCGCAGAAGAGCATGCCGCCCAACGCGATGTTGCCCTTCACGCCGAACATGGCCGCGTGCGCGTGGTTGCCGGTCATGTAGGTCGCGTGCTCGTAGTAGTTCACGATCGGCAGGTTGATCAGGGAGCCGAACACGCCGGCGCCGAAGATGTTCCAGAAGTTGACCGCAAGGATGAAGAGCCACACGCCTTCCATCACGAAGACCTGTCGCCCCGCCGCGACGTGCGTCTTGGCGCGAACCGCCTCCGACTTCATGCGCCACGCGTCGAGCGTGAGCAGAAGCAGCGGCAGCACCTGCAGCGTCGAGAAGACGCCGCCTACGGCGATGATGCCGGTGGGCTTCGCGATCCAGTAGAAGTTGTGCGAGATGCCCAGCGTCGCCGTGACGAGGAACATCATGACGGCCAGGAAGATGACCCGCTCGCACATCATGCGAGAGATCAGGCCCATCTGGACCAGCATGTAGCCGACGATGACGGTGGTGAACACCTCGAAGGTGACCTCCACCCACATGTGCACGACCATCCAGCGCCAGTAGTCGGCCACGGCCCAGTTCTGGTCCGGCGAGATCATCAGGCCGAAGAACAGGAACGCGACCATGATGCCGCTGCCGTACAGCAGCCACGAGGGCACCGACCAGATGTTCTTCGTGGTCAGCCACGGGCGAACCGAGCGGTAGATGATGTAGATCCAGAGCGCGAACGAGCTGAGCAGCGTGTACTGGAACGCGCGACCGAGCTCCATGAACTCCCAGCCCTGGCTTCCGAACCAGTACGCCGTCGCGCCGGTGATCATCCCCGTCTGGCCCATGTAGATTCCGACCAGCGCGCCGACGCCCGTCACCATGCAGATGGCGAAGAGCAGGTTGATCAGGAAGAGCTGGCCGTTCGGAACCTTCGAAATTCGGGGCAGGAAGAAGATCGTGTAACCGACCCACGCCATGAAGAACCAGTAGATCTGGAACAGCGTGTGGTAGCTGCGCAGGACGCTGAACGGGATGATGCTCGCCAGCGAGACACCGAACGGGGTCACGAAGTCGGTGGCCGCGAGCATGCCCGAGAGCACCTGAGCGCCGAACAGGATGATCGAGAAGACGAAGAACTTGTACGTGGCCTTCTGCGTGGCTCGGATCCGGCCCTGCTCGAGGTCGTTCGTGGTCCCCGACGTTCCGTTACCGGTGAACGGATCGCCCTCCTCCTTGAACTGCCCGTAGACGTACAGGATCACGAGGATGCCCAGGAACAGGCCGAAGATGGAGATGAAGCTCCAAACCATCGTCTGGTTCGTGGGCAGGTTGCCGGTCGACGGGTCGTACGGCCAGTTGTGCGTGTAGCTGTACGTCTGGCCCGGTCGCTCCGCGCCCGAGACCCAGCCGCCCCAGAAGAAGAACGCGGTGAGCGCCTCGATGTCCTCGGGGGCGCTGATCGCGCCGGAGGGCTTGAAGGCCTCCTCGTACTCGGGATCGTTGAACATCCGCGTGTAGTGGGCCTTCAGCTCGTTGAACGCGTGGATCTGAGCGTCGTTGATCACGATCTGCTTGGCGCTCTCGTTCCAGGTGTTCGTCTTGATCTCGCGGATCACCCGGACGTCGATCGCGTCCTTGTCGTACTGAGCCAGGTTTCCGCCGCCCTGCTGCTCGTAGAAGGAGCGCATGGCAACGCCCGTGCGGTGCAGGGCGTCGGCCGTGAAGTCCGGACCGCGCTCGGCGCCGTCACCCCAGAACGAGCCGTAGAGCATCAGGCCCCTGAGGTGGAACACCTCCTGGCCCTTCTTGATCGTCGCGAGCGGGATCACCACCTCCCCGGTGGTGGCCGACACGTAGTCCTCGATCGGCGGAGCCCCCGTATAGGTCTCCGTTCCCAGATAGACGAGCCCACTCAAACAGATCGCAGCGACAATCAAGAAGTGGACCCACCACGTCTTCTTGTCGTGCAATACCTGGGCTAGGTTCCTCTTCGTATTACTCATTTTCGGCTCCCCCGGTCTATTGGCGACGACCCAAGACGGTACACGTTCCGGCTTGGTTTTGAATTACATGAAAACACACCCGACGAGATGCTAGACAGCCTGCGGCGAGCGGCGCATCCGTCGTTTGACCGATCTGCAAATTCTCTCTCCTGACGAGAGCTCGACCGGCCGCCCCGCGCCATCATGACAAGAACCCGAGCTCGAACCCGCGGGCGACCAACGCGGCTCGCGTGGTCACGCCGAGCTTGGTCCGCATGTGCTCCACATGGGTTCGCACCGTCGAGGCCCGCAAGCCCAGATCCGCCGCGATCGCGCGATCGGTCTTGCCTTCGGAGAGGGCGCACAGAACTTCGCGCTCGCGAGCCGTGATCAGCTCCCATGCCTCCGGCCGGTCGGCAGATGGCGAGCTCAGCGAGCAGATGACCGCGTCCTCGAGCGGCACGCAGGTCAGCGAATGCCGACGACCGTCGAGCGAGACGCGCGAGTGCCTGGCGCGGTCCATTCCGCTCGCGAGCAGCTCACGGACGCAGCCGGTGCGGCACGGCAGCCCCTCGGCTCCCTCCAGGTCACCGACGACGTGCCAGCAGTCCCGCCCCTTGGCATCTCCCATCAAGGTGCGGGCCGCTGCGTTCTGGCTGACGACGCGGCCATCGAGTCGGGCCACGACTACGGCTGGGACGTCGTTCATTCCAGAGTTCGTCTTCATTGGCAAACGAACGGTATACCTGCGTCTAAGCGCGGCGTATGAGCGGCGTCATATTGGCACTCATACGTCCTGAAGACCAGCTGAAGGCCGCTCGCAGCGCGATCGGGGACACTGGGCCGGAACGCTGCGGCCCCTGGCACTTCGGCCCGCTCCCTGCCGGTGCCTCGTCCCGGCCGGTAAGCTTGCTCGCTCGATGAGGTCGCCGGTCCTGTTCAGGCGGAAGCAGGTTTGGGTTCCGACCGTCTGGGGTGGGCTCGCCATCCTTTTTGCGGGCGCCGCTTCGCTGCTCTGCTGGGGAGCTCGGATCCACGGCTTTCTCGCGCCGAACCAGCCGATCGGCGCCCGTCTGCTGGTCGTCGAGGGCTGGCTGCCCTTGGACGAGCTCGATCAGGCGCTCGCCGCCTGCCGAAACGGCGGGTACCCGCTCGTCCTGACCACCGGTGGCCCGATCGCGCACGAGTTCGATCGCTTCGACGCGGCCGCGAGCTACGCCGAGCGGGCGCGGAACTACCTCGTGCTTCGCGGATGGCCGGCGGACGAAGTGATCGCGGTCCCCGCTCCCGCGACAGCGCAGGATCGCTCGTTCCAGAACGCGCGGATGGTTCGCGAGTGGGCGACGCGCTCGGGTGTCGCCGTTTCTGCGATCGACGTGTTCTCGTCCGGCGTGCACGGGCGGCGCTCGCGAGCGCTCCATCGCCTGGCGCTCGGCCCGAGCGTCCGCGTCGGGATCCTGACCTCGCGACCGAGCGCCTACGATCCCGAGACGTGGTGGCGGACGAGCGCCGGAACGAAGGAGGTGCTCAGCGAGACGATCGCCTGGCTCTGGACCGCGCTCTTCTTCCATCCCGCCGCGGCCGCACCCGGATGAGCGGGTGCCCGACGTCAGGGCGCGAAGCTCGAACGCGCCTTGATCCCCCAGTGCCCGCTCTCGCAGGTGACGACGTAGATCGAGTCGAAGCTCCCGATCACGCTGCCGTCCGCGCGGTAGCGCGTGAAGCGGGTGTCGATGTGGACCTTGTCGGCGCCGGCGTGGATCACGTCGCGGCGCTGCCAGGCCGAGTGATGCCAGTCGGCGAGTGCCCCGGTTCCGAACATCTCGGGCTTGTGATACCCGGGCTCGATGATCGTGAGCGTGTTCGACGCCAGCCGCACGCTCGGGAAGTTGAACGTCTTCTCGAAGCTGCGGACGTCGCGCGCGTTGAACGCGGCCATGAACTCGTCCAGGCACTTCTGCGCTGCGGCGATCGCGTCGCTCTGCTCGCTCACTTCGCCTCCTGCTGCTGCGCTCGGCGCCGCTCGCCCGCGCGGCGCAGCGCCTCGATGCGCTCGGGATCCACGCGCGCATAGTTCTGCCGCCAGCTCTCGTCTTCGCTCCAGCGAAACGGCGTCTGCACGGTGGTGCGCGGAACGCGCGCGCTCTCGACCAGATCGAGCGCCATTCCCACGATCGCGCGCTGCATCTCCACGTCGTACGGCCGCCCGCAGGGGTTGCCCAGCGGGAAGTCGCTGAACAGGAAGCGCGCCACACCGCATTCCTCGACGATGTCGCGCGCAGAGCCGACCACCACGGTCGCGATGCCATTCGCCTCGAGGTGCCGGCTGACCAGACTCACGGTCTGGTGGCAGACGGGTCAGAGAGGGACGAGAAGCGCGACGTCCACTCCGTCCTCGCGGCAGCGCGCGAGGATCTGGGGCGCGTCCTGCTCGATCGTCCGTCGCTGCGAGTAGTCGGTGGGCACGCCGTGGAATCGCTTCGCGACGCGGCCGATCCGGCCCGCGACGGCGAGCTCCTGCAGGCGCCGGATCGGCAGGAAGCTCTCGACGTCGCGCGTGTGGGTCGCCTCCTTGTCCCAGGCGAGATCGTCGGTGAACAGGCGCTCGGGCGGCGCGTCGGTCGGCCCCGACCAGACCTGCTTGTCGCCGCGAAGCACGCCGTCGACCGGCTTCTCGTCCCGCCACGGGCTCGCCGTCGTCACCAGCGCGACGCAGGCCTGCGCGAGGCCCCGCGACAGCGGCGCGAACGGCGCCTCGACGTGCCGCGCCCACGCATACGGCTTCTCGTAGCCCTGCGCGCCGTAGTACTCGCGCGTGCGATCGATGTAGCTGACGAAGGTTCGCTGGCTGATTCCCGACATGCACGCAGCCTAGCGCGAACGGCGCCGCCCCGTCCCGACCGCCCCGCGCTGCGCGCGGATTTGCCGGCGCGGTAGGATGGCGCGCACCACCTGCGAAGGAAGAACCCGATGGACTTCGACATCCCGCGCGACCTCGCTGCCTACCTCGTCGAGCTCGACGAGTTCATCGAGCGCGAGATCAAGCCGCTCGAGCAGCGCGACGACAACATCCGCTTCTTCGACCACCGCCGCGAGGACTCGCGCACGGACTGGGCGAACGGCGGGCTGCCGACCGACGACTGGGAGGAGCTGCTGCGCGAGGCGCGCCGGATCGCCGACAAGGCCGGGCACTACCGCTACGCGCTGCCCAAGCAGTACGGCGGGAAGGACGGCACGAACCTGGGCATGGCGATCATCCGCGAGCACCTCTCGGCGCGCGGTCTCGGCCTGCACAACGACCTGCAGAACGAGCACTCGATCGTGGCGAACAACGTCGGCGTGCTGCTGATGCTCGCCTACGGCACCGAGTCGCAGAAGGCGCAGTTCGTCGAGGGCCTGCTGAACGGCACCACGGGCTTCGCGTTCGGCATCACCGAGCCCAACCACGGCTCCGACGCGACCCACATGGAGACGACCGCGGTCCGCGACGGGAACGGCTGGCGCATCAACGGCGAGAAGACCTGGAACACCGGCATCCACCGCGCGCCGTTCGACCTGATCTTCGCGCGCACCGCCGGCAAGGCGGGCGACGCGAACGGCATCACCGCGCTGCTGGTGCCGACCAGCTCGCCGGGCTTCAAGGTCGAGCAGTTCCTGTGGACGTTCAACATGCCGAGCGACCACGCGCACGTGTCGCTCACCAACGTCTGGGTGCCGGACGAAGCGGTCTTCGGCGGCGAGGGCCGGGGCCTGCAGGTCGTGCAGCACTTCTTCAACGAGAACCGGATCCGCCAGGCCGCCGCGAGCCTCGGCGCGGCGCAGTTCTGCATCGACGAATCGGTCGCCTACGCAAAGGTGCGTAAGCCCTTCGGCAAGCCGCTCGCGAGCAATCAGGGCATCCAGTTCCCGCTCGTCGAGCTGCAGACGCAGTGCGAGATGCTGCGCGCGCTGATCCACAAGACCGCCTGGGGCATGGACACCTACGGGAACTTCTCGGTCTCGGACAAGGTCTCGATGTGCAACTACTGGTCGAACCGGCTCTGCTGCGAGGCCGCCGACCGCGCGATGCAGGTGCACGGCGGAATGGGCTACTCGCGCCACAAGCCGTTCGAGCACATCTACCGGCACCACCGCCGCTACCGCATCACCGAGGGTGCGGAAGAGATCCAGATGCGCCGCGTGGCCGGTTACATGTTCGGCTTCATGAGCCAGCGCGCGCCCAAGGGCGTGGTCGAGGAGGGCTAGCCGGCTCGGCGTCCCGGCGGGGCGACTCAGTTCTTCGGCGCCTGCTGCTTCTCGTAGGCCTTGCGCGCCTCGCCGACGACGTAGGCGCGGACGCTCGCGACCTCCTCGGGGGTCAGCATGCCCTCGAACGACGGCATGCCGGTCCCGCGCAGCGCGCCGCGCAGCACGATGTCCTCGAACGCCGCGTGCCGCTCGGCGCTCATCATGCGCAGATCGGGAACCAGGAAGCTCGACGCCGCGGAGAAGCCGTGGCACCAGAGGCAGTTGTAGTCGTAGACGCTCTTGCCGGCCGCGACCTGCTCGGCCGACGCCTCGAGCACCGGCGGCGGCGGAATCGTGCGGTCGCGCGGCGGGTTGGTCGGCATGGGGTTCGCCGCGCCGAGCTTCCACACCAGCACGCGGCCCACGTTGTGGTGATTCGCGATCGCGGTGGTCTCGTTCAGTCCGCCCGCGATCGAGCCGCCGCCCCAGCCGGTCGCGACCGCGACGTACTGCTCGTCGCCGAGCGCGTACGAGATCGGCGCTGCGATGATCCCCGTCTGCGAGCGGACCTCCCAGAGCACCTCGCCGGTCTCGTCGTGGTAGGCGCGGAACACCCCGTTGCCGAGGCCGTGGAAGACCAGGCCACCCGCCGTCGCGAGCGTGCCTCCGTTCCAGTGCCCCTCGTGCTCGACGCGCCAGCGCGCCTGCCTCGCGACCGGGTCCCAGCCGATCAGCTGACCCTTCGCGACCGGCGTGTCGGTCTCGGTCCGCTCGACGACCACGTCCATGTCGAGCCCGAGATTCCAGGTGCCCGGGCGGACCTTGAACACGCCCTCGTTCGCGTACCAGAACGGCGTGTCGTGCGCGGGCAGATACACCAGCCCCGTCTTCGGGCTGAACGCCATCGGCTGCCAGTTGTGACCGCCCTGCGGCCCGGGAAGCATCAGCTTCGCCTTCTCCAGGTACGAGCTCTGCTCGGTCTCGATCGGCCGGCCCGTCGCCGGGTCGACGCCCGTCGCCCAGGTGACCGCGACGTACGGCTCCGCCGAGATCAGCTCGCCGGTCGCTCGGTCGAGCACGTAGAAGAAGCCGTTCTTCGGCGCCTGCATCAGCACCTTGCGGGTCGCGCCGCCGATCTCGAGCTCGGCGAGGATGATCGGCTGCACCGACGTGTAGTCCCAGTTGTCGCCCGGCGTGGTCTGGTAGTGCCAGACGAGCTCGCCCGTGTCCGCGCGAAGCGCGAGGATCGAGCAGAGGTACAGGTTGTCTCCGCCGCCCGGGCTGCGCGCGATCCGGCTCCACGGCGAGCCGTTTCCCGTGCCGACGTAGAGCAGGTCGAGCTCTGGATCGAAGGCCATCGAATCCCACGCGGTCCCGCCGCCGCCGACCTTCCACCACTCCCCGCTCCACGTCTTCGCCGCGACCTCCATCTCGGGGTGCTCGAAGGGCTGCGAGGGATCGCCTGGGACTGTGTAGAAGCGCCAGACCTGCGCGCCGGTCTTCGCGTCGTACGCGGTCACGTAGCCGCGCACGCCGAGCTCCGCGCCGCCGTTGCCGATCACGACCTTTCCCTTCAGCACGCGCGGCGCGCCGGTGACCGTGTAGGGTCGCTTCGGATCGATCGTCAGCACCTCCCAGTTCACCGCGCCGGTCGCCGCGTCGAGCGAGACGAGCCGGCCGTCGAGCGTCCCGACGAAGACCGAGCCCTCCCAGACCGCGACGCCGCGATTCACCACGTCGCAGCAGGCGTGTCGCGCCCACTCGCCGGGGACCTTCGGGTCGTACTTCCAGATCTCCTTTCCGGTGGCGGCATCGAGCGCGAACACCACGCTCCACGACGCGGTCACGTACATCACGCCGTCGACGACGATCGGGGTCGCCTCCACGCCGCGCGTCGAGCCCAGGTCGAACGACCACGCGAGCCCGAGCGAGCTCACGTTCCCGCGATCGATCGCCGCGAGCGGGCTGAATCTCTGCTCGCCGTGCGTACGGCCGTGAACCAGCCACTGGCCCGCGTCCTGATCCGCCCGCGCGACGCGCGCGGCATCGACGCGCCCCGCCTTCGGCTCGGCTGCGGGCGCCGGCTCGGCCGCGGGCGCTTCCGCCGCGGGCGGCTTCTGCTCCGCGCGCTCGCCACAGGCGAGCGCCGAGAGGAGCAGCGCGGACAGGGTCCAGAAACGCGAGCTCGTCGTCATCGTCACCCTCCGTGCAGGAATCAGAGTCCGCCCCCGCTGCCCGAGTCAAGCACCGGGCGGTAGGGCTCGCGCACGCCGATCTTGAGCAGCTGGCCCTCGGCAAGGCGCGCGCTGACCTCGAGATCGTTCGCGATCGCGGTCTGATGGACTTCGTAGACGTTGCGATTGCGTTGGGAGAACTCCGCGATCGTCTCGCCCCCGATCGCGCGCGCGAGGCGGAGCCGATCGACCGTCACCGACGCGAGCTCCTCGGGCGTCGGCGCTCGCAGGCTGCGCACCAGCCGCGACGCCCGCCCGGAGTACTTCTCGAGCTCGATCGCGCGCGCGACCGCGGAGAGCCGGTACACGTGGCCGCCGAGCGCGATCCAGGTGAGCTGGCCGGCGAGCTCCCCCTGCGGGGTGACGAGACGACCGCGCACCGCGAAGCTCTTGCAGCAAGGCGTCTGCTGCGGCGCGGCCGAGTCGATCAGCGCGCGCATCTGCGCGAGCCTCGCGCCGACCTCGGCTCGCGCGAACGGCTGCGGGTCGGCGCCCTTTCCCGCGTATTCGAGCGCGAAGCGCGCGCGCCCGTCCGGCGCGATCGCGACCACGGCCGCCGGCGTGTTCGCGATCTGCCAGCCGCGCGGGAACTCCAGCGTGACGCCGAGATCGGGGTGCAGGAAGCGCGAGCCGCGCACGACGCCCTCGGCCGGATCCGCACCGAGCATCAGCCCGTCGATGTGCGCGAAGTACGCCTCGCGCGCCGCCCGAGCGTCGGCCTGCGCGGGCGCGCCGAGCGCGGCCGCCGAGATCGACGCGCCCGCGACGCGTTCGGGACTGCTCGGGTGCGTGTCGAGGAACGTCGGAATCCGCGAGATCCCCATCTGCAGCCGCTCGATCTTGTCGAGCGAGAGCAGGAACGTGCCCAGCGCTCGGGGATCGTATCCAGCGGCGGCGCAGATTCGCTGCCCGCCCGTGTCGGCCGCCCGCTCCTGATCGCGCGCGTACGCCGCGATTCGCGCCATGCGCGGAACGCCGAGCGAGAAGGGGCTCAAGCGCTCGGAGTAGGCCTGGCGCCCGGCATGGTGCCGGGCCGCCGCGTGCGTGATCTCGTGCGCGAGCACGCAGGCGAGCTCGTTCTCGGAGTTCGCCAGCACGAGCAGCCCGCGCGACACGAAGATGTGTCCACCGGGAAGCGCGAAGGCGTTCGGGCTCCACTGATCGACGACCTGGAACCGGTAGGCGAACGGCTGGCGCGGCGTGAAGCGCAGCAGCCTCTGGCCGATCGACTCCACCCAGGCCGCGAGCTTCTCGTCCTTCACGACTCCGATCTGGGCCGCGACCTCGCGACTGGCCTCCTCGCCCGCGCTCGCATCCGCCTCGGGCGTCGAGAGCACCACGGTTCGAGCCGGCGCCGTCGGCGAGGACGAAGGAGGCGCGCACCCTTCGCCCAGGGCGAGAAGAAGCGACGCCAGCGCGAGTCGCCATGCGGCTCGGGATCTCATCCGGCGTCCGGCCCGATGCGCTCGGCGAGACCGTGCTGACGCAGCCGCCAGACGAGCAGGTCGATCCTGTCCTGCCCGAAGAACGGCTCGCCGCGGAAGACCAGCGTCGGAACGCCCCAGTGGCCCGCCTTCTCGAGGTCGCTCTGATGGCCGGCGATCAACCGATCCAGTCGATCGGCGTCGCGCGAGATCGCCGCGTCCATTTCCGCGAGATCGCAGCCGGCGCGAGCGGCGGCCCGCGCGAGATGCGAGCCCTCGTTCCAGCCCGCGGTTCCGCCCCAGATCAGGGTCGAGACCTCGTCGATGAACGAAAGTCCCCTTCCGCGCTCCGCCGCGAGCGCCCCGAGCCGCGTGAGGCGATGGATGTACGGCTGCTCGGCCGCGACGACTCGCGACGGGAACTCCTGGACGATCGGGTCGGGCCGCGGCCATGCGTAGGGAAGGCCCAGCGACTGCGCGATCCGCAGCGTGTCGCGAAGCAGATACGGGGGCCAGAGCGGATTCACGCGCTCGAAGAAGCCGGGAATGCGCACCGCGATCGGCAGCACGGGGCGGACCCGCACGTCGAGGTCGTAGCGCTGTTCCAGGCTCACGATGCGCTTGGTCGCGAGGTACGAGTACGGGCTGCGGAAGGACCAGAACAGATCGATCTCGAGGGCCATCTCGTTGCGATGCTCGCAGATCGAAGCAGGCACGTCCCCAGGGTGGTCGGGCGGACCACCCTGCAGCATTTCGTTCGTTGCCATCAGCAACCCGGCGCGATACGTTCGCCCCCACTCTGCCGGCCGGAGCTCCGAATTCCCGTGGCTCGCGGCAGCGTCGATGTGGTTCACGTCGTCTTGGAGCCAGAGCTCGAGCGTGTGACTCGTGCGCTCTACTCGAGTGTTCGGTCTGCCTGAACGACGAGATGTGTCCACCGAACCAGCGATGGCGGAAGGAGAATCGGATGAGGGGTCGTCTGAGATGGATGGGTGCGCTGGCGATCGCGGGCGCTCTGCTCGCGTGCGGATCGGGCGAGGACTCTGGAAAGCCCGCTGCTCCGGGCGCCGCGCCGGCTCCGGCTGCGGCCGCGGCGCCAGCACCCGCTCCCGCCGCGGCCTCGAGTGAGGCAGCCGGCGACGAGGCCAAGAAGATCTTCGAGACGCGTTGCTACACCTGCCACGGAATGACGGGGATGGGCGACGGCCCCGGCTCCGCGGCACTGACCCCCAAGCCGAGGAACTTCCACGACAAGGATTGGCAGGCTTCGGTCAGCGACGATCACATCAACAAGATCATCCTCTACGGTGGCGCCGCGGTCGGGCGCAGCCCGATGATGCCCGGCAATCCCGACCTGATCGCGAAACCCGAGGTCGTGAAGGGTCTGGTCGCGCACATTCGCGAACTGGGCGCGGAGGACTAGACGCAATGATCGGAAGGAGAACGGAGATGCGGATTTCGAGGTCGTCTCATCGGTCGCGCGCAGTCGCGCTCGCGCTGTCGTGCCTGCTCGGAGCCGGCGCGCTCGCGTGCGGTCCGCAGGGCAGCCAGGAGCTCCAGCCGGCGGGTGGTCAGAACGGAGCCTCGACCAGCGCGCTGATGAAGCAGCGATCGCTGACCGAGAACGACGTGACCGCCGCGCTCAAGACCTACACACCGACCGGTGTTCACGACCCGTACTACATCTTCGCGTCGGGCGGCCACTCGGGTCAGGTGATCGTGATCGGCCTGCCGAGCATGCGGATCCTGAAGGTGATCGGCGTTTTCACGCCCGAGCCCTGGCAGGGCTACGGCTATGGCGACCAGAGCGAGAGCGTGATCGGCCAGGGGGACACGAAGGGCATCGCACTTCGCTGGGCCGACGTGCACCACCCCGCGCTCTCCGAGACGAAGGGCGATTACGACGGCCAGTTCCTGTTCGTGAACGACAAGGCGAACGCGCGCGTCGCCGTGATCGACCTCGAGGACTTCACCACCACCCAGATCGTGCGCAGCGGACTGATCCAGTCCAACCACGGCGCGACGTTCGTCACCCCGAACACCGAATACGTGATCGAGACCAGTCAGTACCCTGCGCCGCTCGGCGGCGGCTACGCGCCGATCGAGCAGTTCAACGACGCGTACCGCGGCGCGACGATCCTCTGGAAGTTCGACCGCGAGAAGCGCCGGATCGTGAAGGAGGAGTCGTTCGCGATCGAGCTGCCTCCCTACGGCCAGGACCTCGCCGACGCGGGCAAGCTCGCCAGCGAGGGCTACTTCTTCGTGAACTCCTTCAACACCGAGCGCTCCTGGGGCGGCTCGCTCGAGGGCAATCCGCCGCTGGAATCCGGCGCTTCTCAGAACGACATGGACTTCCTGCACGTCTTCGACATCCGGAAGGCCGAGAAGGCGGTCGCCGACGGCAAGACGAAGCTGATCGCCGGAATGCGGGTGATCTCGCTCGAGACCGCAGCCTCCGAGGGAATCCTGCACCTGGTTCCCGAGCCGAAGAGCCCGCACGGCGTGGACGTGACCCCGGACGGCAAGGAGATCGTGATCGCCGGCAAGCTCGACACGCACGCGACCATCTACACGATCGAGAAGCTCAAGGCGGCGATCGAGGCCAAGAAGTACGCGGGCGTGGACGCCTACGGCGTGCCGATCCTGCCCTTCGAGGACGTGATCCGCGGCCAGGTCGAGCTCGGTCTCGGCCCGCTGCACACGCAGTACGACGACAAAGGGAACGCCTACACGTCGCTCTTCCTCGAGTCCGTCATCGCGAAATGGAACCTCGCGGATCTGAAGCTGATCTCGAAGATCCCGGTGCACTACAACGTGGGCCACATCACGACACCCGAAGGCGACACGGTGAGTCCGGACGGCGGCTACCTGGTGGCGATGAACAAGTGGGCGATCGACCGCTTCCAGGACGTCGGGCCGCTCCTGCCGCAGAACTTCCAGCTGATCGACACGGCGTCGGAGCCGATGCAGCTGCTCTACGACCTGCCGATCCCGAACGGCGAGCCGCACTACGCGCAGACGATCAAGGCGGACAAGATCAAGGCGATCGACGTGTACTCGCCGGTCGGGACCGATCCGCTGCTCCGCGCCGTCTCGCCCAACGCGGTCGGGGCGGGCAAAGAGCGCATCGAGCGGCGCGGCGACGGCGTGCACGTCTACATGACCGCCGTACGCAGCCACTTCGTGCCCGACGTGATCCGCGTCAAGCAGGGAGAGACCGTGCACATCCACCTCACGAACACGGAGCAGGCGCTCGACGCGACCCACGGGTTCGCGATCGCGGACTACAACGTGAATGTGAGCATCGAGCCCGGCGAGCACTCGGATATCGAGTTCGTGGCATCGCTGCCCGGCGTGTTCCCGATCTACTGCACCGAGTTCTGCTCGGCGCTCCACCTCGAGATGGCGGCCTACCTGCTCGTCGAACCGACGAACTGACACAGGCGCGAGAGCGTGAAGGTCGCACACGGCGTCGGGGCGTGCCTTCTAGCTCTCGCGTCCCTGGTCCGGGCGGATCCGTCCCCGTGTCGCGACGTGGCGGCCGGCGTGGAGCTGCAGCCGCTGCTCGACGCGGCGGCCGACGGCGATGCGTTCTGCCTCGGCGCGGGCAGTCACTCCGGCCCGCTGAGAGTCACACGGCGCGTCTCGATCTCGGGTCCGCGCGAGGCGGTGGTTCGCGCCAGCGGGGTGGGCTCGACGATCTCGCTCGAGGCGGACGGCACCGTGCTCGAAGGGATCAGCGTCGACGGAAGCGGCGGCCGCTTCGACCTGCTCGACGCCGCGGTGCGCATCGCAGCCGACGAGGTGCGCGTCGAGGGCGTCGCGGTGCGAAGCGCGCTCTTCGGCATCCTCGCGAATCGCGCGAGCCGGCTGGTGATCCGCGGCAACGAGGTCGACGGAAACCCCGCCAAGGCGCTCGGCATGCGCGGCGACGCGATCCGCCTCTGGGAGGTGCGCGACTCGCTCGTCGAGGGCAACCACACGCGTGACGCGCGCGATCTGGTCGTCTGGTACTCGCCCGGAAATCGGCTGATCCGGAACGTCGTCGAGCGCGGCCGCTACGGAATCCACTTCATGTACAGCCACGAGAACGTCGCCACCGACAATCGCATGATCGCGAACGTGGTGGGGATCTTCGCCATGTACAGCCGCAACCTGCGGATCGAGCGGAACCTGATGGCGTGTGCGACCGGCGCCGCCGGAATGGGGCTGGGCGCGAAGGAGTCCGGAAACCTCCAGATCCGCGCGAACGCGATCGTCCAGAACAGCGTCTGCATCCACGTAGACAACAGCCCGCTGCAGCCGGAGGAGTGGAACACGTTCTCCGAAAACGACGTTCGCGGCTGCGACGTGGGTCTCTCGTTCCAGGGCATCGCCGAGCGCAACCGCTTCGAGGCCAACCGATTCGGCGACAACGACGTGCAGGTTCGGATCGAGGGTGGCGGCGACGCGCGGGCGGCCGAGTTTCGCGGCAACGACTGGGGCGACTACGCCGGCTACGACCTCGACGGGGACGGCGTCGGGGACCTGCCCTACGAGCTGCGCTCGCTCGCGGGCGACCTATCGACGCGAAACGCACAGCTGCGGCTGTTCCGCGGCACCCCGGCGATGTGGCTGGTCGAGATCGTCGGTCGCGTGGTGCCGCTGTTCCGGCCGACGACGATCCTGATCGACCCGGAGCCACGGCTGCGCCTGCGGCCCGCGGGAGCGACCCATGCGGGTTGAGGTCTCGGGCCTGTCGAAGGCGTTCGGAGGCCTGCTCGCGCTTCGCGACGTCGGCTTCAGCCTGCCCTCCGGCCGGCGCACCGCGCTGGTGGGGCCGAACGGCTCGGGGAAATCGACGCTGAATCGGGTCGTCATGGGTCTGCTCGCGTTCGAAGGCGAGGTCCGCATCGACGGCTTCTCCGCGCGCGACGAGCGGCTCGAGATCGCGCGGCGCATGGCGTACGTGCCGCAGATCGCGCCCGCGCTCGCGGTGCCGGCGGGCGAGCTGGTGCGAGCGCTGGTCTCCGTGCGCGGAGGCGACCCGGCGCGCGTGGCGGAGATCTGCTCGCGTCTGGGTCTTCAGCTGGACGAGATCGCGTCGAAGCCGTTCCGCAGCCTGTCAGGGGGAATGAAGCAGAAGCTTCTGATCGCGCTGGCGCTCGCCGCCGATGCGTCGCTGCTGATCCTGGACGAGCCGACCGGCTCGCTCGACGCGCGCACACGCGAGGCGTTCTTCCCGCTCTTCGACGAGCTCGCGAGGGACGCGACGGTGATCCTCTGCTCCCACCGGCTCGAAGAGGTGCGCCACCTCGTCGACCACGTGCTGCTGCTCGACGAGGGGCGATTGATCTACGACGGCGAGGCCGCGCCGCTCCTCGATGCGTCGCTCTCGAGCGTGATCGAGGTCCGCGCGCAGGGCGAGTCCGCGTCGAGCTGGCTCGGCGAGCACGGCTTCCGGCGCGGCTCCGGAGACTGGTGGGTGCGGGCGGCGTCGACGCAGGAGAAGCTCGCGCTGCTGCCCGAGCTGGCTCGAGCGCTCGACGGCGCGATTCGCGACTTCTCGGTGCGCGAGCTCGACTCGCTCGAGCTCGCTGCGCGCAGCGCTGCGCGCGCGGAGAATCCGGATGGGCGCTGAGCGCGGAGCGCGCAGCCGGGTCGGCCCGCTCCTCGTCGTCGGAGCGCTTCTCGCTGCGCTCGTGCTCGCGCTGCGCTGGGCCCAGAGCCCGCCCGAAGGGCCCGTCGAGCCGAGCTGGAGCCAGACCCCGTGCGCTCACTGCGGCATGCTGGTCGGCGATCCGGCGCACGCCGCGCAGCTGCACACCCCCGCGGGGGAGGTGCGCTTCTTCGACGACGCGGGCTGCCTGCTCCTGTACGCGGCCGAGCGCCCGGACGAAGCAGGCTCCGCGTGGTTCCACCACCTGCGCGACCCGCGCTGGATTCCCGAAGCGAGCGCAGGCTTCGTGGCCGCCGAAGGCACGCCGATGAGCTACGGGCTCGGCGCCGTCGACGCGGACGAGCCCGGCGCCCGCTCGCGCGTCGAGGCGCTCGCCGAGGTGCAGCGGCTCGAAGCCTCGCGGCGGGGAACGGCGAAATGAAGCCCGGGGTGGACTTCGCGGCGGTCGCCAGGCTCGATCTGGCCGAGGTGGTTCGCTCGCGCTGGCTCGCGATCTGTCTCTCGCTCTATGCCGGACTCGCCGGGGTCTTCGTCGCGGCGGGTCTGCGCGAGTCGGGCGTGATCGGCTTCACCGGGCTCGGGCGCGCGCTCTTCTCGCTCTGCCACACGCTGGTGTTGCTGCTCCCGCTGGTCGCGTTGGTGGCGACCGGACAGGTGGTGAACCGGGCGCGCGACGAAGGCACGCTCGAGCTCCTGATGAGCCAGCCGATCCGACGCGGTCGCTATCTCTTCGCGATTCTCGCCGTGCGCTTCGCCGCGCTCGCGCTTCCCTTGCTCGCGATCTTCGTCCTGCTCGGCGTCGTCGGCGCCGCGTGGAGCGGTGCGGGAGCCGCGGCCGGAATCGCCACGCGCGCGTCCGCCCTCTGCGCCGCGCTGCTCTTCGCGTTCACGTCGATCGGGCTCCTGATCTCGGTGCGCGTGCGAAGCCCGGCTCGGGCCAACGCCTACGTGATCCTGTGTTGGCTCGCGGGGGTGGCCCTGGTCGACTTCGCGCTGATCGGCGCGATGCTGCGCTGGCAGCTCCAGCCGCGCGCGGTGCTGCTGCTCGCCGCGCTGAACCCGGTCCAGGATGCCCGCCTCGGGCTGCTCTCGGCCGGCGGAGTCGACCTCGAGACGCTGGGTCCGGTCGGCTTCTACCTGGTCCAGACGCTCGGGCCGAACGGCCTGCTGGCGCTCGGCGTCGTCTGGCCGACGATTCTCGGCGCCGCGGCCTTCGCCCTGGCGCTGCGCGCATTTCGCCGTTTCGACCTGGTCTAGTCGCGAGAAACCCAGAAGAGGAGTCGAGCATGCCCACCTTGCGCGAACGGTTCGATCGCAGTCTCACCGGCGGACTCGTCCCGGGAACCCGGCGCGCCCTGCTGGTCCTGGTGGTTCCACTGGCGCTGGGCTTCTCGGCGCCGCTCTGGCACCTGCACATGAAGGCGCCCCAGTACCCGCAGGGTCTGGACCTGGAGATCTACGCCTACACGGTCGCGGGCGACGTCGCCGAGGTGAACACGCTGAACCACTACATCGGCATGGCGAAGATCGACCGCGCGGCGCTCTCCGACCTGGACTGGATTCCGTTCGCGCTCGGCGCACTGGCCCTGCTCGCGCTTCGCGTGGCCGCGGTCGGAGACCTCCGTTCGCTGATCGATCTGCTGGTCCTGTTCGGGTACTTCTCAGCGTTCTCGATGGCCCGCTTCTACTACAAGCTCTACTTGTTCGGACACAACCTGAATCCGACGGCGCCGTTCAAGATGGAGGCCTTCACGCCGCCGATCCTGGGCACCAAGCAGATCGCGAACTTCACGGCGACGAGCTTCCCCGGCGGCGGCTCGTTCTGGATCGGGCTCTTCGCGCTCGGCCTCGTCGCTCTGCTGGGGATGAATCTTCGCGGCCTGATCCGGGGCTGGCGCGAGAGCAAGAGCTGAGGACACCCGGATGAACACCAGACGCATTCCGCTCGGAGCGCTGCTCACGACCCTGCTCGCGCTCGCCTGCACCCAGGAGAGCCAGAACCGGCTCGGGCGCGCGATCCAGAACTGGACCGGCACCAACGGCGTGCTCGACGTCTACGCAGGCGAGAGGCTGGCGATGCGCTTCATCGCGATCGACAAGCTGACCACCAGCCTGGGCACGGGCGCACGCGGGGAGGCCCGCGCGTACCGCTTCGGCTACGGGATCTACGACGAGAACCAGAACTGGATCGCCGACCCGGGCGAAAAGAAGCTCTACTTCGAGATCAGCGACTACTCGACGAGCTACGTCTTCTACGAGAACCCGCGCTGAGCGGGGAGTTGTGATACACCGCTTGCGCCGGACACGTTTGGGGGACGCATGCTCTCCAGGATCCTGCCGAAAAAGACGGAGTTCTTCGGTCTGTTCTCGAAGCACGCCGCGCTCTGCGTAGAGGGTGCGGGGCTGCTCCGGGACCTGCTCCGCGATCCGAGCCGCGCCGAGGAGGGCTACCAGCGGATCCACGCGGTCGAGCACCAGGCCGACCGGATCTGCCAGGAGACGATGGAGATGCTGCACTCCTCGTTCATCACCCCGATCGACCGCTCGGACATCCACGCGATCTCGAGCCGGATCGACGACATCATGGACCACATCGAAGCGACGGCGCAGCGGATCTGGCTGTACGAGATCCAGCGTCCCACGCCGGAGATGCTCGAGATGTCCGAGAACGTGGTGAGCGCGACGCACGCGATGAAGGCGGCGGTGGACGGGCTCGCCGGCAGCCTTCCGGCCGAGAAGATGCGGGCGCTCTGCCTGAACGTGAAGACGGTCGAGAAGGAGAACGACCGGGTGCTGCGCCGCGCGACGGCGCGGCTCTTCAAGGAGGAGCTCGACGCGCGCGCCCTGATCAAGTGGAAGGAGATCTACGAGGACGTCGAGGGTGCGATCGATCGCTGCGAGGACGTCGCCAACGTCGTCGAGGGCGTGGTTCTAGAGAACAGCTGATGGAGTGGCTGCTCGTCGCGGTCGTCGTGATCGCGCTCGTCTTCGATTTCACCAACGGCTTCCACGACGCGGCGAACGCCGTCGCGACCTCGATCTCGACGCGCGCCATCCCGCCCAACGTCGCGCTCTTCGGCGCGGCGGTCCTGAACGTGGCCGGGGCGTTGGTCTCGACCAACGTCGCCGCCACGCTGGCCAAGGGCATCGTCGAGTCGAGCGCCGTGACCGGTCCGGTGATGTTCGGCGGGCTGGTCGGCGCGATCACCTGGAATCTCCTCACCTGGTGGTGGGCCCTGCCGTCGAGCTCGTCCCACTGCCTGGTGGGCGGCGTCGCCGGCGCGGTGATCGCGACCACCGGAAGCGACGCCGTGAAATGGGACGGGATCATCGAGAAGGTGCTGGTCCCGACCGTGATCGCGCCGGTCGTCGGATTCACGGTCGGCATCGCGCTCATGGTGCTCCTGCTCTGGGCCTTCGGCCGCGCGCATCCGGGGCTGATCTCGCGCCGCTTTCGCATCGCGCAGCTGATCTCCGCCTCGTTCATGGCCTTCAGCCACGGCTCGAACGACGCCCAGAAGACCATGGGCGTGATCACGCTCGCGCTCTTTGCCGGCGGGGCGATCCCGACCGCGGACGTGCCGCTCTGGGTCAAGCTCTCCAGCGCCGTGGTGATCGGGCTGGGCACCTATTCGGGCGGCAAGCGGATCATCCGCACCCTCGGCATGCGGCTGGTGAAGCTCACGCCCATGCACGGATTCGCGGCCGAGACCTCGGCCTCGGCCGTGCTCATGGCCACGGCCCACTTCGGATTCCCGGTCTCGACCACCCACGTGATCTCGACCTCGATCATGGGGGTCGGCGCGACCCAGCGGCTCTCGGCGGTGAAGTGGGGGCTGACCCGGGACATCTTCCTGGCCTGGATCCTGACCCTGCCCGCCGCGGGGCTGATCGGCGGGCTCTGCGCGATCGCCTCGAAGCTCGTTTTCGGGGACGGATAGCGCTACTGGATTCCCGCCCGGAGAACCGGAGGAGGAGGCCCGCAGGTGCAGCAGCTCGACTTCTGGACGATGGCGTTCGTCTTCATGCTGGCGACGTTCATCGGATTCGACGTGATCCGAAGCGTCTCGCGGCTGCTCCACACGCCGCTGATGTCGCTCACCAACGCGATCTCGGCGATTGCGGTGGTCGGAGCGGTGCTGATCGCCGGTGAGCAGAAGACCACCTTCTCGACCGTGCTCGGCACGATCGCGGTCGCGGCCTCGGTGACCAACATCGTCTCGGGCTTCATGATCACCGACCGCATGCTGCGCATGTTCAAGAAGCGGGAGCCCTCGAAATGATCGCCGAGGAATCCATCTGGCACCTGACGCAGGGCAGCTACCTGGTCGCGTCGGCCCTGTTCATCTTCTCGCTGCGCTGGCTCTCGCGCCCGGAGACGGCGCGGCGCGGGGTGCTCGCGGGCGTGCTCGGCATGACGCTCGCGGTGCTCGGCACGTTCCTGAATCCTCACGTGAAGCACTTCGAGTGGATCGCGATCGCGGTGGTCGTGGGCACGATCATCGGCGTACCGCTCTCGCGCGTCGCGCTCACGGCAGTTCCGCAGCGGACCGCCCTCTCGCACGCCTTCGGCGGGCTCGCGGCCGGGCTGGTCGGCACGGCCAAGTACGTGCTCTGGCTCGAGTCGGACGAGCTCACCACGTTCCGCATGTTCGCGATCGCGGTCGAGGTGATCCTCGGCTTCGTGACGCTCACCGGCAGCCTGATGGCCGCGGGCAAGCTCCAGGAGGTGATCCCGACCCGCCCGATCACGTACCGAAACCAGAACGTGATCAACCTGTTCCTGCTCGCGATCGCCGTCGGGTCGGGCATCTGGCTGGTGGTCGATCCCACGCAGTGGCAGCTCTTCCCACTGATCATCGGGCTCTCGCTGCTCTTCGGCGTGCTGCTGATCATTCCGATCGGCGGCGCGGACATGCCCACCGTGATCTCGCTTCTGAACTCGTACGCGGGCCTCGCCGCGGTCGCGATGGGCTTCGTGCTCGAGAACAACGTGCTGATCATCGCGGGCGCGCTCGACGGATCGTCCGGATTCATCCTCTCGGTGATCATGTGCAGGGCCATGAACCGCTCGTTCACGAACGTGCTCTTCGGCGCCTTCGGCCAGGTCCAGGCGGCCGCCGTCGCGGGCGAGCAGAAGGCCGTGAAGAGCGGCAGCGCGCAGGACGCGGCCGATCTGCTCGAGGCGTCGAACCAGGTCGTGGTCGTGCCCGGCTACGGAATGGCGGTCGCCCAGGCGCAGCACCGGGTCCGCGAGCTCCGCGACCAGCTCAGCAAGCGCGGCATCTCGGTCAAGTTCGCGATCCACCCGGTCGCGGGCCGGATGCCCGGCCACATGAACGTCCTGCTCGCCGAGGCCGAGATCCCCTACGACGAGCTCGCCGAGATGGACGACATCAACCCCGACTTCGCGCAGACCGACGTGGTGCTCGTGATCGGCGCGAACGACGTCGTGAATCCCGCCGCCCGCCACGACAAGACCAGCCCGATCTACGGCATGCCGATCCTGGACGTGGACAAGGCGAAGTCGGTGATCGCGATCAAGCGCTCGATGAGCCCGGGCTTCGCCGGCATCGACAACGAGCTCTACACCGCCGACAACACCATGATGGTCTTCGGCGACGCGAAGGCCGTGATCGGCGACGTCGTGAAGGCGCTCTCCGGAGGTAGCGGAATTCACTAGCGCAAGCGGTCAGTGGACCTCGAGAGGCGCTGGGCGAGGATCTCGTTCAGGTTGCGCAGCAGCGTGGCCGCGATTCGCGGCCGCTGGCGCGAGAGCCGCTGGAACGTATTCGGCGTGAAGCGCAGCAGGCGCGCCTTCGCGGCGATGTCCATGTTCGCGCTGCGCTCGCCGAAGAACAGACCGACCTCGCCCACGACCTCGCCGCGCGCGCAGCGGTTGAGCTCGATCGGGCCGTCGTCGCCCGGCTTCCAGACGCGGACCTCCCCGTCGACGATCACGTACATCTCGCGTTCGTTGTCGCCGATGTGCCCGAGCGGCGTTCCCTCGGGCAGGTCCCTCAGGCTCGCCATCTGCGCCACGATCCGGCACTGCGCCTTCGACAGGCCTTTGAAGAGCGGAATCGCCTTCTGAGGGTCCTCGCCCAGGTCGAGCCCGAGGGTGTCCCAGAGCGTCACGATGCGCAGGCCGCTGCAGAGCGCGGGCGTGAGCGTGAGCTCGACGAGCAGGCCGAAGCCGAGCGTGAATCCGCCCAGACCCCCGACGTGCTGGTACGCGGTCAGGTCGCTGGCGCAGAGCATCAGGAACCCCGCCACGAGCGAGAGCGTGGAGAAGGTCGCCGGCTTGCCGACCGAGTGCAGCACGGCGACCGTGCCCATCTCCTCGTTGGCCAGGCGCTTGGCCTCGGCGCTGAAGCGCAGGAAGTAGTGGATCGTGTCGTCGATCGCGACGCCGAGCGCCATCGGCGCGATGATGCTGGTGGTGAGATTCAGCGGAATTCCGGTCACGCCGAGCGCCCCGAAGTAGACCGCGACAGGAATCACGTTCGGGACCAGCGCGTAGATGCCCCGCGTCCAGGACAGGAACAGCACGCAGAGCAGCCCGTAGATCAACAGCAGCGAAGTCAGGATGCTCTTGAGCTGGCCGACGATCAGGTCGTCCACCACGCCGGCCATCAGGATCTGGTTTCCCGTGACGCGGCCCTCGAGGTTCGGCGGCAGGCCGGCCATCCTGGCCTCGATCCGCTCGACCAGGTCGGAGATCTGATCGCTGCCGATCACGGTGGTCCGCACCTGGATGTTCGTCAGCTGGTAGCGGGCGTCGATGTAGCCCTCGAGCTCGTCGCTCGCGCCCAGGAAGAGCAGCTGGCCGGCGAGGCGCTCGTTCTCGGGCACGGCGAGCTGCTCGGGCGCGTCGGCGTGGAAGGCGCGGTTCAACAGCTTCACGAAGTCGACCAGACCGCGCGTGCCGCCGATCTCGGGCTGCTCGTCGAGCCAGGCCTGAAGCTGCTCCAGCGCGCGCAGGTTCGCGGGGTGCTTGAAGCTGGTGTCGTCCTTCGCCTTGACCACGATCTGGAAGCCGTTGGCGCCGTCCAGATGCGTGTTCACGGCCTCGAAGTCGAGGCGCTCCTCGGAATCGGCGGGAAGCGAGCGGATGCCCTCGCTGCCGACGACCAGCCGCGTCGCCAGCACGCAGGACGCGAGCGCGACCGAGCCCCAGACCACGAAGATCGCGCGCCGGTTGCGCAGGTCGAAGGCCGCGAGCCGGCCGAGCAGGCGCGAGAACCTTCCGTGCTCGCTCACCTCGGCCGAGACGGCGATCCGGCGCGGCCGGCCCAGCGCCGAGAGCAGCGCCGGCGTGAGCGTCAGCGCGCAGATCAGCGGCGCGAGCACCCCGATCACCATCGTCCAGCCGAACTCGACCAGCGCGGACAGCGGCGAGACCGCATTGGAGAGGAAGCCGGCGACCGTCGTGAGCCCCGCCAGGACCACCGCCAGCCAGACCAGCGAGAGCGTGTGCTCGACGGCGTCTCTCGAGCTGATCTTCGCATCGCCGCGAAGCGTGTCGTAGTACTCGGAGACGACGTGTACCGAGTACGCCACGCCGAGGATCAGCAGCATGACCGGGACGAAGAACGTGACCAGCGTGAGCGGCCGCCCCAGCCAGGCCAACGCCCCCAGCGTCCAGAGCACCGCGGTCGAGACGCTGAGCAGCGGCAGGATCACGCCGCGAAGCGTGCGGAACGAGATCGCGAGCACGATCGCGAGCGCGAGCAGGATCAGCGGCGCCATGCGCAGCAGATTCGCCTCGAGATACTTCGCCTGCGCGATGCGGATGTGGGGCCCGCCCGTGATCCACACCTGCGCGTCGCCCGCGGCCTCGTGCGCGATCCGGTGCACGGCAGCGTCGAGCCCCTTCGCGATGAACTCGCGATCGGACAGGTTCAGGAACTGCACCACGATCGCAGCGGTCCGGGCGTCGGGCGAGATCAGACTCCCCGCGTAGATCGGGTTCGACAGCGCCTGCCCGCGCAGCTCCGCGAGCTGCCCGGGATCGGTCGGGATCTCCGTCACGAACTTGCGGATGTCGATCCCGTCTTCGCTCCCGCGCACGTTGGCGGCATTGGTGATCGCGATCGCGTGGTGGGGGCCGTCGAGCTTTTCGATCTCGGCAGTGATTCGCGCGATGCGCTCGAGCGAGTCGTGCGTGAAGACGTCGTCGGTCCGGACGGCGACCACCATCGTCTCGTTGCTGCCGAACGCCCGGCGCGCGTAGTCGTAGAACTTCCGCACCTCGGCGTCCTCGGGAAGCAGTCCGTCCATCGACATGTCGACGTCGAGCGGGCGCAGGCGGAGCTCTTCGAGATCGACGAGCGGACGGACGGCTACGGCGGTGAGCGCGAGCAGCGCGAGGAGCGTGAGCCACGGCCACTGCGCGACGATCCGGAAGATCCGCTTCACGCGGGCGCTCGCACGGGCGTCGAACCCATTCCGCCCACTAGCGGCAGTGCCGGCCGAGCGAACTCACCTGGAAGCTGCGCTCGTCGACCCCTCCGTCGACCTCGAGCTCCTCGACTACGACCGTGGTCTGCGTCTCGTCACGAACGTCCTTCATCACGACCTCCGCAGGCGCGTGGATCCCGTGGTCCTCGAGCATGTCCTCGGTCTTCGCCAGGAACAGCTTGCGCAGCCGGTCGCCGTTCTCGAACGACTCGGACTTGATCACCACGCAGGTCTGCTTGTCGACGTAGCTCACGACCTTCGTGTACGACGACGAAGCGCCCTCCTTGGGACGGGTCGCCATCACGTACACCTGCCGGCCGTCGAGCTCCGCATCGGGCAGGCGCTCGTGGCTCTCGGGTCGGTTCAGCTGCTGCCAGCGCTGCAGGTCCTCGTAGGTGAAGTCCGTGCCGAAGACGCTGCCACCCATGCCCTCGCCCGTGATCCGCTTGACCTTTCGGAGCTCGGGCGTGAACAGGAAGCTGTCGGGCGCACCGTCGGGCGTCTCGACCGAGAGCATCTCCGAGCCGCGCATGTCCGGCGGCTGCGTGATGCAGAGCTTGGCCCGGCGCAGGCCGTCGGCGAGCTTCATGCCGAGCATCTTGGCGCGGAACTCGCGCTGGCCGCCGATGCGGTCCACCGACGTGAAGTGCACCGTCTGGACGCTCGACTTCGCGGGGATGTTCCGCTTCAGGCAGTCGCGGACCTCTTGAACCGGGTCGTCTGCGGCGGCGGAGGTCGGCAGGCAGAGTGCCAATCCGAGAAGAAGCAGGCGTCGTCTGCGCATTCTCGCCCCATCTTAGCCGACCACGTGGCGCGTGCGCGCCCTCGAAGCTAAAACGCAGACGGGGGGATCGTCGTTGCGAGGAGATCCGCGCGACCTGCGTGCCGCTCGACGTCTGGCAGCGGGCGAACGCCGCGCTCGCAGGGAGATGCTGGCGCGCGGCCGGCTCACGATCGCACTCGGACTCGGCTGTCTGGGGCTCGCGGTCTGGACGGCGCTGGCCGGCGTGGGAAGCGACGCGTCGGCCGAGCCGCAGCCGAGCGCCTCGTTGCCGGAGGTGGGCGCGTTCGGCCCCGAATCCGCGGACGAGCCCGCCGCCGAGGTCGACCCGTTCGAGCCCGCGCTTCCCCAGCCGCCGGTGCCGTCGACGGCGCCGAGCGCGGTGCCGGCGGAGAGCCCCGCTGCAAAGCCGTTTCGCAGCGCGAAGGGGGTGGTGCCGCCGGACGTGCTCTCGAGGGTTCCGGTCCCGCTGCCCACGGTTGGCGCGGCCGGCCTGCCGCGGCTCGTCGCCGGTCGGGAGTCCGGCGCGAGAAGCTCTCGCGGCGAGCGGGTCAGCGAGCTCGTGAGCCCCGCCGGCTCCCGCTCGAAGCTTCGCATCGACTACACGCTGGACCTCGAGCTGACTCGCGCGATCTACGACATCTTCGAGCGCGGCCGGGTGTCTCTGGGCCTTGCGGTCGTGCTCGACCCGGCGACCGGGAACGTGATCGCCTATGCAGGCACGAATCCCAAGCGTCTGCCGCCCGGCGAGGTCTATCCGGCCGCATCGCTGGTGAAGGTGGTGACCGCCGCGGCCGCGCTCGAGAACGTGCCCGGCGTGGCGGGCCGGACCTGCCGCTACGTCGGCAATCCGTATCGCCTGACGGCGGCGCGCGTCGTCCCGCCCAAGGGAGGGATCGAGGTCAGTCTCGAGCGGGCGCTGGCGATGTCGAACAACCAGTGCTTCGCGCAGCTGGCCGTGAACGATCTCGGGGCGAAGCGGATGCTCGATGCGATCCGACGCTTCGGCCTGCTCGAACGCCCCGGTCGCGGGCACGAGGCAGGCCAGGCCGCCGACCCGCACGGCGATCGGTACGCGCTCGGAAAGCTCGGCTGCGGACTCGCCGGCCTGCAGATCACCGCCCTGCACGCGGCCGAGATCGCCGCGACGCTCGTCGACGGCAAGCGCCGCGAGGCGCGCTGGATCGAGCGCGTGACCGACGCGAACGGCGAGCTGCTCGCGCTCCCGAAAGCCCGGCCCCCCGTGCAGGTGCTCACGCCCGCGCTCGCCACGCGGCTTCGCGATCTGATGGTCGCGACGACCGAGAGCGGGACGGCGCGACGGGCGTTTCACGCCTCGTACGGCCGGCCGATCCTGAAGGCGATGAACGTCGCCGCGAAGACCGGAAGCCTCTCCGGAACGACGCCGCCGGGCCGCTACGAGTGGTTCATCGGCCTTGCGCCCGCCGACCGGCCGAAGGTCGCGATCGCGGTGCTGGTCGTGCAGCCCAAGCGCTGGCACACCACCGGCTCGCAGGTCGGAGCGCAGGTCCTGAACGCGATCTTCTGCCGCGCCTCCGTCTGTCGCCCCGACCGCGCGGACCAGTGGCTCACCGCCGAGCTCGAGTCGCCCGCGAGCTCGGCCGCGACGCCGAACTAGAAGCGGTACTGCGCGCGCAGGATCGCCACCTCGTCGCTTCCCTCGAAGCCCAGGCTCGCGATGTCGTCGTCGGCCTGTGTGCGCGCGACCTCGGCGCTGAGGCGGAGGTTCCGCGTCGCGTACCAGCTCAGCGTCACGGCGGTCGTGCGGAACTCCTGGGACGAGGTCGGGTAGTCGGCCAGAGCGAGCTCGTAGAAGTCGCGATCGATGTCGCCGTTCGCGTAGCGCAGCGCGAGCTCCCAGACGTTCGGGCCGAGCGGCGCGAGCTCGCGCTCCCGGTAGATCCGCCCGTCGTAATCCGGGCCGACGATCCGCCACGAGAGCGTCGTGTGCCAGGAATCGGTCTGGTCGTCGAGGTCGCGCTCGCCGACTGACGTTTGCACGTCGAAGTACCCGCCCCGCGTGCCCTCCCAGTAGAGCCGGACGGCGCCGACCTCGACGCCGAAGCTCAGCGCGTACGAGTGATGTCGATCGGCTTCGAAGCGCATCGTGTCGAAAAGGCGCACTCCGGCCGGGCCGCGAATGCGCAGGCTCCCGTCCCAGTCCCAGCCGTACGCGTAGCCGCCACCGAGGAAGAGACCCGCCGCCAGGGACTCGAGGAACGAGGCGTCCGCACCCGCGAGCGAGCGCAGCGGCCGCGCGAACGCGCGCGCCGAGACGCGCGGGCCGCGCTGCGTCTCGCCGTTCGCGTCGAAGCCGTCGCCGAGCGCCGCGGCCAGATCCCACTCGAAGCCGCCGTCGGCCAGCTCGCCCTCGACGCGAAGCGCCCAGTCGGTGCGGTAGTTCAGGTAGTACGAGAACGAGTGCTCGATCAGCGACAGGTCCTCGGCGC
This sequence comes from Deltaproteobacteria bacterium, assembly GCA_016875225.1. NCBI lineage: Bacteria > Pseudomonadati > Myxococcota > Myxococcia > Deltaproteobacteria bacterium. The sequence goes on along the minus strand of VGRW01000012.1, from coordinate 36,306 downwards.
GCGTTCCGGCCTCGAAACCGAGCGGAAGCTGCAGCAGCCCCGCAGAGACGCGAAGCCCGGGCACGCCCGACCAGGAGACGAAGGCCTCGTAGAGGTTCGAGGCGGTCTTGGTGCCCTCGAGGTCTCCCGCGATGCGCAGCCGCCAGGCGTCGCCGTAGCTCGCTTCGACGATCGGCTTGGCCAGGTCCGTTCGGAGGCCGCTCCCACTGTGGTTGTCGGAATCGTGGATCACCAACTCGCCGGCGAAGACGCCACCGGCGTGGAGCGCGAGCTGTCCGTCCGCAGAATTCCAGCGCAGCCCGTCGCTGGGGCTCGCGCGCAAGGAGTCGCCGAACGCGCGAGCGGGCACGGCGACGAGGAGCAGGGCCAAGGCGAAGCCGACCGGATTCATCCGATCCCCCTACACTCGGCGGGTCATTCTACACGCGTCGTCGCCACGTAGCAGAGCCGGGCGTCGGGCCCGGACTCCCGGACCTCGACGCGAAGCGCGGCACTCCGGTCGTCGCGCCGCAGCAGGCGCGTGCTGGCGTGGATCGGAGCGAGCTTTCCGAGCGCCAGATAGTGGATCTCGAGATCGGTCGTCACGACCGGCGCGCCGAGCAGCTCGCGGCCGAACGCGGCGCTGGCGACGTCGACCAGCGTCGCCGCCGCGCCGCCCTGCAGCGCGGAGAGGCTGTTGCGCACGTAGTCCGTGATCTCGATCTCGGCGCGGCCCGCGGCCGCGTCGACGACGCGAATCCCGAGACTGTCCGCGAACGGCGACGCGAGACCCGAGCCGGGAACACCGAGCTCCGTGCGCGACGCGGAGAAATCGCGCGCGTGGACGGGTGTGTCGGCGCGGCGCGGCAGGATCGCGTAGGTCATCGTGGCCATTCCGGCTTCGGTCCCCGCATCGTCCGCGAGCGCGACCTCGAGCACGATCGTCTGCCGACCCGCGCGAAGCACCGATCCGCGCGCGACGACGTGGCCGCGCGACAGCGGTCGGCCCAGGTGCAGAGAGAGATCGAGCGTGGCGAGCCAGTTCGGCTCTGCGATCTCGAGCGCGAGTCCGCCGCAGTACACGTCGACGAGCGTCGCCAGGACTCCCGCACGGACCGCTCCGCGTTCCTCGAGGATTTCGGGGACGATCTGCAGTCTGGCGAAGCCGCCGCCCGCCTCGCGCGACATCGTCATGCGCAGGTCGCGCGTCATGTGGTGCTTCGGCGGATACTCGTTCGACACGAGGCGATTCGACCAGAAGGCCTCGCGCTTGTCACGCCCGGCGTGCGAAACTCGCCGCGTGCAAGATCGACCGGATGCGGAAGAGCTGCTCGCAGTGATCGCGCAGACACTCGAGCGAGAGGTGATGCCCGCGCTCGACGGTGCGCTCGAGTACCGCGTACGGGTCGCGGCGAATCTCGCCCGAATCGTCGAGCGCGAGCTGCGGCTCGCTCCCGAGCTGCTGGAGCGCGAGCGGTCTCTGCTGGAGTCGCTCGTCGGGCCGGGCGAGAGCGTGCTCGAGCTGAACACGCGCCTCGCCGCGCGACTTCGCTCCGGGACGACGGATGTCGGGTTCGAGCGCCGCGCGCAATTGCTGCTCGCCGAAGTCGCACGGGGAAAGATCTCGATCGCGCGCCCCGGGTACGAGAGCTACGATTCAGCGGTCGACGCATGAGTCGGCCCGTCGCGGCTGGCCTCGCGGAGTATCTCGGCGAGGAGCTCGGACGCGGAATCGAGATCTCGATTCTCGGCGAGGCATCCGCGGGCGCGCGCCGTCGCAACGTGCTCTTCGATGCGATCGACGGCTCGACTCGCCTCGAGCTCGTCGCCTCGATCACCCCGTCCGCCGCGATCCTGTTGATGCCGACCGAGACCGAGGCGAGCGCGCTGCGCGTTGCCGAGGAGTTTGGAGTCCCGGTTCCGCACGTGCACTGGGTCTGCAGCGACGAGCGATTCGTCGGCGGCCCGTTCTTCGTCTCCACGCGCGTCGCGGGCGAGACGGTTCCGCGCCGCGTGCTGCGCCTGGTCGAGCGCGAGCGGATCGGAGCCAGGCTCGCGGGTCAGCTCGGACGCGCCTTCGCCAGGCTTCACGCGATTCCACTCGAGCGCGCGCCGGCGGGCCTCGGTCCGCGCGACGCGCGAACCGCGGTCGAGCGGGCGCTCGAGGCGATGCGCGAGCAGCTCGACTCGCTCTGGCAGCCGGCCCCCGCGCTCGCGCTCGGCCTGCGCTGGCTCGAGCGCCGGGCGAAGAGCGTGGCCGCCCGGCTCTCGATCGTGCACGGCGATCTGCGCAACGGAAACATCATCGTGGACGCCACGGGACTGCGAGCGGTGCTCGATTGGGAGGGCGCGCACCTGGGCGACCCGAACGAGGATCTGGCCTGGATTGCCTTGCGCACCTGGCGCTTCGGCGCCGACGCGCTCGAGGTCGGCGGCTTCGCGCACCGCTCGGCGCTGCTCGACGCCTACGTCGAGGCGGGCGGCCGCGTCGATGCCGAGAGCTTCCACTGGTGGAAGGTGCTCGGCACGCTGCGCTGGGGCCTCGGCCTGGCGCGCCAGGCGATCGGACACCTGGACGGCTCGGTTCCCTCGATCGTCATGGCGGCCTCGGGAAGACGCGTGGCCGAACTCGAGTTCGATCTGCTCGCGCTGCTCGGCCGGCTCGGAATCGAGTAGCCGCGCGCGGCCCGCTCAGACCTCGTCCTCCGCTTGCAGCGACTCTGCGGAGAGCGAGAGAACCTGCTCGGACTCCCCCGCGGGAAGGGATTCGACCTCGCGCAGGCGGCGCGTCATCGCGCGGGTGCGCACGGCGGTGTCGTCGATCGACCTTGCTGCGGTATCCAGGTTCTTGCGCACGCGGCCGAGCGCCTCGCCGAACTTGCCGAACTCGGTCTTCACGGCCGCCAGGACCTGCCAGACCTCGCTCGCTCGCTTCTCGATCGCGAGCGTGCGGAACCCCATGCGCAGGCTGGTGAGGATCGCCGCGAGCGTGGTCGGTCCGGCCACCATCACGCGGCACTCCTGCTGCAGCGACTGCACCAGGTTCGGCTGGCGCAGGATCTCCGCGTACAGACCCTCGGTCGGCAGGAACAGGATCGCGAAGTCGGTCGTGTGCGGGGGATCGACGTACTTGTCGCGGATGCTCGCGGCGAAGCCGCGCACGGCGCGCGCGAGCGCGGCCGACGCGCTGCGCTCGGCGTCGCTCTCACCGGTCTCGGCGGCCTCGACCAGACGCGCGTAGTCCTCCTGCGGGAACTTCGCGTCGATCGGCAGCCAGACACACGCGTTCGGGTCGGAGTCGGGTCCGGGCAGACGCAGCGCGAACTCGACGATCTCTCGCGATCCCGGCTTGGGCTGGACGTTTCGCGCGTACTGGTCGGGGGTGAGGATCTGCTCGAGGATCGCGCCGAGCTGGACCTCGCCGAACACGCCGCGCGTCTTCACGTTCGTGAGCACGCGCTTCAGGTCGCCGACCCCGGTCGCCAGGTTCTGCATCTCGCCGAGCCCGCGCTGCACGGCTTCGAGCCGGTCGCTCACGAGCTTGAACGACTCGCCGAGCCGCTTCTCGAGCGTGCTCTGCAGCTTCTCGTCGACGGTCTTGCGCATCTCCTCGAGCTTCTTCTCGTTGCCCGCTTGAAGCTGCGCGAGCTGCGTGTCGAGCGTCGATCGGAGTCGGTCGAGACGCTGCTCGTTGGAGTCCGAGAGACCCTTCAGCTGCGACGTCACCTCGCCGCGCAGCTCGCTCGAGGCCTTCGCGGCCTCGTCGCGGCCGATCCGGAGCTCCTCGCGCACGGCGCGCTCCGCGACTTCGAGGGAGTGGCGCGACGCCTGCGCGAGCCGATACGCGAGCGCGACGGCGACGAGCGCCGCGATCGAAGCGAGGATCGTGAGAAGGACCTCGGCCGCCATGCATCCTCCGTCGCTCGGAGGAGTGTAGCCGCTAGGTGCGGTTCAGGTCGTGTCCGCCGACCACTCCCGACATGATCGAGTCGTACTCGGAGGGGACCAGCGGCCCGATCGGCTTGGGCGCCGCCTGCACGACCGCGCGCGCGGGGAGCGCATTGACCATCGCCGTCGACAGCGACGCCACGTAGGGGAGCGACTGCACCGCGAGCAGCGCGATCCAGAGCAGCGCCTCGACGTCGTCGCTTCCGTAGCGGACGAAGATCGCGAAGGCGCCCAGCGCGAGCAGCCCGAGGATGGTGCTCTCCTCGCGGGACGCGAGCAGTCCGCGCACGAATGCGGGCTGATCCTCACACTTCGGTGTACGCATGAACGGCCGGCTCTTCGTGAACAGTCCCGAGAAGATCGCCTTGCCGATCGTGTGCGTGAGCGAGAGACCCGCGAGCGCCGCGGCGAGATTCTGGCCCGGCGTCGCCTTCACCCGGGCTGCGTAGAGCCAGAGCGTCTTGCCGACCTTCAGCGAGAAGAAGCCGAGCGACGCGCACAGGAAGAAGCGCAGCGGGAACTCGAACACCTTCGGCAGCGTCACCAGCCCCACCGTCCAGACCAGCGCCAGCGCCGTGACCGCCGTGTTCAGCGCGTCGGCGAACCAGGGCGCCCAGCCGGCGATGAAGTGGTATCGCTGCGCGCCGGTGAGCTTCGAGGGCGCGAGCCCCACGAGCTCTCGCCAGTGCCGCTTCAGGATCTGCACCGCTCCGTACGCCCAGCGGAAGCGCTGCTTCTGGTAGGCGGTGTACGTGTCGGGCATCAGGCCCTGACCGTAGGATCGATTCACGTAGGCGGTCTCGTAGCCCGCCTCCATCATGCGCAGGCCGAGCTCCGCGTCCTCGCAGATGCACCACTCGGCCCAGCCCCCGAGCGCGTCGAGCGCCGCGCGGCGCACCAGCGTCATGGTCCCGTGCTGGATGATCGCATTGCGCTCGTTGCGATGGACCATGCCGATCTCGAAGAAGCCCGCGTACTCCCAGCGGCACATCGCCTTGAAGGCGCTCTCGTTCCCGTCGCGGTAGTCCTGCGGTGCCTGGACGATGCCGATCTTCGGGTCCGCGAAGTACGGGACCAGGTTCGCGAGCCAGTCGGGGCGAACCACGTAATCGCTGTCGATCACCGCGACGATCTCCGCCGCGGGGTCGGTCAGCCGGAGCACGTGATTCAGCGCGCCGGCCTTGAATCCCTCGACCTTGTCGAGGTGATGGAACTTGAAGCGCGGACCGAGGACCTGACACAGATCGGAGACGGGCTTCCAGAGACCGGGGTCGCTGGTGTTGTTGTCGATCACCAGGACTTCCAGGTTCGGGTAATCCAGAGCCGCGAGCGCCTCCAGCGTCTCGCGCACCATCTCCGGCGGCTCGTTGCAGATCGGCAGGTGCAGCGAGACCAACGGCATGCGCTCGGGCTCTCGAGGCGCGACGGGGCGGAACCGGCGCGCGAGCTTCCGGTGCCAGAGCAGCTCGACCAGCTCGAAGGCCTCCGTGATCCCGATCGCGAGCAGCCCGGCCAGCGCGCCGAGCAGCACGACCCACGCGGTGGCGGAGTACGCGCTGTGGTACTGGCTCACCGTCAGATAGCCGACCCAGACGAAGAGCGAGGCGGCGGCTTGCGCGACGCCCGCGAAGAAGATCTTGCCGCGTACGCGGAAGCGCTCGAAGCGGTTCAGGAACCAGAGCAGCGGCAGCAGCGGCACGAGGCTCGCGATGGCGAACAGGATCGGCCAGCCCGGCACGCCCACGACCGGACCGGTCCAGGCGAACTTCGCGTTTCGCGCCTCGTCCCAGATCCCCCAGTAGGCGCCGACGCCCCCCTCGACCGGGATCTTCCAGGGCTGGTCGAACGCCTCCATCACGAAGTAGTCGATCTCATTGCGCTTGGCGAGATTCAGGAACTCGCGCAGGAAGGTCGCCTCTGTCGCCAGCGATGGCACGGAGCCGCGGCGGATGCGGCCGTTCGAGGGCCAGCCGACCTCCCCGATGATCACGGGCTTGCCGGGGAACTTCTTCTTGACCTCCGCGAGCCGATCCGTGACGAAGCCGATCGCGTCGTCGGCCGCGATTCCCTCCCAGTAGGGGAGCAGGTGGACCGCGATGAAATCCACGTCTCGCGCCAGCTCCGGGTGCTTGATCCAGACGTGCCAGGGCTCCGCTGTACCGACCGGTACGGCCAGCTGCGCCCTCACGCGGCGCAGATAGCCCGCGAGCTGCCGGCGGGTCAGGTCGCCGCGCAGCATGACCTCGTTTCCGACGACGACCCGGGTGACGTTCGGATTGGCCCGGGCGCTCGCCAGCAGGCCCTTGATCTCGCGTTCGTTCTTGGCGCGGTCGCCATCCAGCCAGGCCCCCGCCGTCACGGCCAGCCCGAACTCGCTCGCCAGCCGCGGGATCTGCTCCATCCCGTCGAGCGAGCTGTAGGTGCGCACCGAGCCGGTGTGCGTCGAAACGTGGCGCAGATCCTCCCGGATCTCGGCTTCGGTCGGGTAGATCTTGTCGATCGGTCCCTGCCCGGCCCGGTAGGGGGCGAACGAGACGCCCGCGATCTTCCCTTCCCAGGCAGGCGGATCGACGGGGCGGTTCAGCAGGGCAAAGACGGTGAAGTTGGCGACGACAATCAGGAAAATGATCGCGAGGCTGGATCGACGCATAGGCTTTGGACGCCGTACTCGGCTCCCGCGGACGTTTCCCGGGTACACGTCAAGCGCTGCGTCCGCATTTGGGAGACTCGCGTCTCAACCCGCGTCGGGCGCGCTCAAGACCTGGAGGGGACTCGAACCAGGGAAGTCGAGGGTTCTTTGGCGGTCTCTTGACCAGTCCGGAAACTGGCTTGCGAAGGGAATCGGCGTCTACGATGGGTGACCCGGCTGCACCGCGCGGCCGGTTCACCAACGCCAACAAAGGCTTCGCACGGGGCGGCATTATATACGCCGCCCCGGCGCTGTCTACGGAGCTGACGCGCGGATCACGCGGCGGTAGCGTGTCGGCTCCAATGGCCGATCGCCGCCGAGTTGCACACGACCGACCCGCTCTCTCGAGCGCGCTTCGCGGCGACGACGCGATCGCCGAGGGCCTGTGCGGAGCGCTCTCGCGCCACGGTCCGGTCGAGCGTTACACACATTCGTTTCACACCTACCCGGCGGGGATGCACGCCGACGCCGCGCGCGATCTGATCGCGCTCTTTCCCGGCGAATCTGTCTTCGACCCGTTCTGCGGCGGCGGAACGGCCCTGGTCGAGGCGCGCGCGGCCGGTCGGGTCGCGTACGGCAGCGACGTCTCGCCCGTGGCGATTCGCGTGGCGAAGGCGCGCTGCGCGACGCCGGACGATGCCACGCTCACGCTGTTCCGCTCGCGCGCGCGCAAGCTCACGGAGCTCGCGCGGGCCGCCTCGTCGACCGGCGCGCCGCCACGCGACGAGATCGTGCGCGCGGTCGAGACCTGGTTCGCGCCACACGTTCTGCGCGAGCTCGAGGCGCTGCGGGCAGGGATCGCCGCCTCCGACGCGGCGGTCCGAGGTCTGCTCGAAGCCGTGTTCTCGTCGCTGATCGTGAAGGTGTCGTACCGCGTGTCGGACACGAAGGCGTCGCGGGAGAAGCACGACCGGCCCGCGGGAACGACTGCGGTGCTGTTCCACAAGAAATCGCGAGAGCTCGCGCGGCAGCTCGCGAGCCTGCGAGAAGCCGTGCCGCCGCTGACACCCGAGGCCGAGATCGTCCTCGCCGACGCGCGCGAGATCGAGCCCCCGCAGCCGGTCTCGCTCGTGCTCACGTCGCCGCCGTACCCATCCACGTACGATTACCTGCCGATGCAGCACCTGCGGCACGTCTGGCTCGGCGAACGACCGAAGGCGTCGCTCGAGATCGGCGCGCGCAGGCTCTGGCGCGGCGGGCGCGAGCGCGCGCGGGACATCTGGCGAACCGACACCGATCTGTGGACTCGAAACGTCGCGCGCGCGCTCGCGCCCGGCGGCCATCTCGTCGTCGTGATCGGCGACGGGCTTCTGCCCGCCGGAGTCGTCGACGCGTCGCAGCCGACGCTCGACGCTGCGTCACGCGCCGGGCTCGCGCTCGTCGCCGGCGCCTCGGTCGAGCGCCCCGAGCACGCGGGCCGTGCGAACCGCCGCGAGCACGCGTTCGCCTTCCACAAGCCTTCGTAGCCGGGGTCAGTCGAGCTCGGTGTACTTGAGCGCGCGGCCGCTCGCCTTCTCGACCGGGTATTTCAGCTCGTTCGACTCGAGCTTTCGCGCGAACTCGTCGGAGAGATCGAGGCCGATCGCGTCCACGAGCAGGAGCAGCAGGTTCTGAACGTCCGCGATCTCGTCTGCGAAGCGGCTTCGCGCGGGCGCCTCGCGGAGCTCCGACGCGAGCTCCGACTGGTCCTTCCAGAGCACCAGCTCGCAGAGCTCTCCGGCTTCCGCCGCGAGCGCGAGTACCAGATCCTTCGGGTTGTGGAACTGCCGCCAGCGCCGCGCGTCGCGGAAGCGCAGCGCGCGCTGTTTCAGCATCGATATCGTCACGTTGTCGTCGCTCATTGCCGGTCTCCGCAGCTGCATCACTGATCCATTTCCCATGCTAGCAGGGGCGACGCTCAAGTCCGCGACGCAATACCCCGTTTCAGAAGCGAAATGCGACGCGCATGGCTCGCCATCTTGGTGTTCGCGCTCGGCGGGACCGCCAGGGCCGACTTGCGCTCGGCGCCCGCCTGGTACGACCCGAGCTGGCACTACCGGGTGCCGATCTCGGTTCCGGCGTCGTCAGCTTTGAACAGCACGGTCGTCGTCGACGCGAACTTCGCGGCGCTGCTCGCGCAGCTCGGGATCAGCGGCAGCTTCGACGCGAGCTCGCCGCGCGTCACGCGCGCCGACGGCACCACGCTCGTGGCGACACAGGAGTTCACGGACGTGAAGTACGGCGGCGTCACGGATGCCGCCGCGAACGCCCGCGGTGAGATCCGATTCATCGCCCAGGATGCCGGCGCTCAGACGTACTGGCTCTACTTCGACATCACCCAGAACGGAGCCAAGGCGGCCACGGCGCTGGCATCGCGGATCAACGGGAACTTCGAGCACTCCAGCGGAGCCACGCCCACGAACTGGACCGTCGCGACCACTGGCTCGGCTGGCGGTCACAACGCCGAGGTCCACACCGTGCCGCCCGAAGCGGCGACGGTGAACCTGCCCGCGGGATGCAACGACAACGCGACGGCGGGGGTGGACAACGCCGCCAATACCGGGCTCTCGTGGTTTCTGCTCGGCTACCGCTCGCGCTGCGAGGACAGCCCGGCAAACACGACCGAGTACATCCGCGTCTCGCGCTCGGTGGCGGTTCCCTCGGGCGCGGCCGCCGGAAGCTTCGTGTACCAGTTCCGCTATCAGGCCTTCGACTCGATGACGAGCTCGACCCAGTACGACTACATGACGCTCGACGTGAACGGGACGCTCGTGAACCACACGGCGCTGGGAATCGCGAACCCGCTCGCGGACCTGAACATCCAGACCTACGGGGTCGGCCGCAATCCCGCCTACGGCCCGGTGCTTCTCGACGCCGGCTGGCGGCAAGCGTCGCTGAATCTCGCCGCGTACGCGGGCACGACCGTCACGCTTCGCTTCACCATGCGCTTCTACGGCAACGACGACCTGTACAAGTCCTGGGTGAAGCTCGACGACGTGGAGTGGAGCCGACAGAACGCGACCATCAGCAACGCGCTGGTCGAGGCCTTCGGCGCCAACATCACCGCTCCGAACGACACCGGAGTCACCAGCGCGTCGATCTACCAGGTCGGACAGCCGCTCCTGATCCGCGCGGTCGTCCAGGCCACCACCACGTCGGTCCGCGCCGACCTGCTCGATTCCGGCGGCAGCGCCGTTGCGAGCGGGATCGTGCTCTACGACGACGGAAGCCACGGGGACGCCACCGCAGGCGACCGCGTCTTCACGAATGACGGCTCGGTCGGGGCCAACCCGACCTACACCTTCAGCTCGGTCGATCCGGAGAGCGCCAGCTGGACCGTGCGCGTCTACGCGCGCGACGGGTCGACCAGCACGATCGGCGCGACCAACGGGCACGTGCATCGCTCCGGGCAACCCAACACTCCCGAGAGTCAGGCCGGCTACTGGAACATCGACGACCAGGTCCTCTCGCTCGTGAAGGTGAACCTGGTGATCGTGAAATCCCTGCTCACGCTCTCGGACCCGGTGAACGGCGCGTCGAATCCGAGGGCGATCCCGGGCGCCGTGATCGAGTACACCGTGATCGTCTCCAACCAGGGCGCCGGCAGCTCGGACGCGGACTCGATCCGCTTCTCCGACCCGATCCCCGTTCCGTCGCAGCTGATCGTCGACGACATCGCGGGACCCGGCAGCGGGCCGGTGGCGTTCACGCAGGGCGTGCCGACCAGCTCGCTCTCCTACTCGTACGCCTCGCTCGCGAACCTCGCGGACGACCTGGAGTTCTCGAGCGACGGCGGCGCGACCTGGAGCTACGTCCCCACCCCGGACGTGAACGGAGCCGACCCGGCCGTGACGCATCTTCGCGTGAGTCCGGGCGGAAGCTTCGCCGCCAAGGCCGGACCCACCGGACCGAGCTTCACGCTGCGGTTCCGCGTCCGGATCGACTGACGAGCGCACGCCCCTTCCAGAGCGCGAACAGCGCCGGGTAGACCAAGAGCTCCAGCGCAAACGAGCTCGCCAGGCCGCCGACCATCGGCGCCGCGATCCGCTTCATCACGTCCGCACCGGTGCCGCTGCTCCAGAGCAGAGGCAAGAGGCCGAGCATCGTCGTCAGCACGGTCATCAGCTTGGGGCGGATGCGGCGCGCCGCGCCCTCGACGATCGCGTCCTCGAGATCGGAGGCGCTTCGCAGGCCGTCCGCGGCTTCGCGCTCGCGGTGCGCGACCGACAGGTACAGCAGCATCACCACGCCCGTCTGCGCGTCGAGTCCCGCGAGCGCGATGATGCCCACCCAGACGGCGACCGACAGGTTGTAGTCGAGAGCGAAGAGCAGCCAGACCGCACCGATCAGCGAGAACGGAACCGCCAGCATCACGAGCGCCGTCTCGACGCCGGAGCGCGTGTTCAGGTAGAGCAGAAGCGCGACCAGGGCGAGCGTGAGCGGCAGCACGTAGGCGAGCCGCGCCTTCGCGCGCTCGAAGTACTCGAATTGCCCGACCCAGGCGATTCGTGTGCCCGCGGGAAGTGCGACGCTGGACTCGATCCGGCTGCGCGCCTCTTCGACGTAGTCCACGATCGGCCGGCCCGAGACGTCGACGGCCACCAGGCCGACCACCTTCCCGGCTTCGCTTCGCACCATCTCGGGCCCGGTCTCGAAGCGCAGATCCGCGAGCTCGCCGAGCGGGACCAGCGCTCCGCTGGCGGTCGGCACCAGCGCGCGACCCACCTGCTCGGCGTCGTCCCGGAATTCCCGCGCGTAGCGAACGTTGATCGCGTAGCGCTCGCGTCCCACGACGGTCTGCGAGACGTTCGTGCCGCCGATCGCCGCCTCGAGCGCCTCGTTCAGATCCTGCGCCGAGACGCCGTGTCGCGAAGCGCGCGCCCGGTCGATCCGCGCGTCGAGGTAGAAGGCGCCGGTGGTCCGCTCAGCGAACGCATTGCGCGTTCCGGGAACTCCGCGCAGCGCGGCTGCGATCTCGATCGCGGCGCGCTCGACCGATTCGAGATCGTCGCCGAAGATCTTCACGCCGAGCGGACTGCGGACCCCGGTGGCGAGCATCTCCGTGCGTGTCTGGATCGGCATCCACCAGAGGTTCGGCATGCCGGGATAGCGGAGCTTCGCGTCGAGCTCCTGCACGAGCGCGTCCCAGTCGAGGCCCGGACGCCAGCGCTCCCGCGGGGCGAGCTGGATGATCGTCTCGACCATGGAGAGCGGAGCGGCGTCGGTGGGCGTCTCGGCGCGGCCGATCTTGCCGAAGACGCGCTCGACCTCGGGAACCGCGCGCAGCTCGCGATCCATGAGCTGGAGCACGCGTGCGGCCTCTCCGACCGCGATCCCGGGCGGAGCGGTCGGCATGTACAGAAGCGTGCCCTCGTTCAGCGGCGGCATGAACTCCGAGCCGAGCGAGAGAAAGGGAGGCACCGCGCTGGCCAGGAGCAGCAGCGCGGCGACGATCACCCACCCGCGCCGCCGCACGACGAAGCGAACCGCGGGTGTGTAGGCGCGCACGAGCCAGGCGTTCAGCGGATTCTCGTGCTCGGCTCGCACCTTGCCGCGGATCAGCAGCACCGCGAGAGCCGGCGTCAGCGTCACCGAGAGCAGCGCGGCGGCGGCCATCGCGTAGGTCTTGGTGAAGGCGAGCGGCTTGAAGAGCCGCCCCTCCGTGCCCTGCAGCGCGAACACCGGCAGGAACGAGACGGTGATCACGAGCAGCGCGAAGAAGATGCTCGGACCGACCTCTTGCATCGCCGCGACGATCGCGTCGCTCCGTTCGCCGGGCCCTCCCCCGGCCTGCCATCTCTCGAGCCGCTTGTGCGCGTTCTCGACCACGACGATCGCCGCGTCGACCATCGCCCCGATCGCCACCGCGATACCGCCCAGCGACATGATGTTCGCGGTCAATCCTTGGTAGAGCATGGGAACGAACGCGAGCGAGATGCCGATCGGGATCAGCAGGATCGGGACCAGCGCGCTGCGGACGTGCAGCAGGAAGACCACGATCACGACCGAGACGACGGCGAGCTCTTCGAGCAGCGTGCGCGAGAGCGTGCCGATGGCCGCGCGGATCAGCTCGGAGCGGTCGTAGGTGGTGACGAGCTCGACGCCCTCGGGAAGCCCGAGGCGGACTTCGGCGAGGCGGGCCTTCACCGCGTCGATCACCGCGAGCGCGTTCTCGCCGAAGCGCATCACCACGATCCCGCCCACGACCTCGCCCTCGCCATCGAGCTCGACCAGCCCGCGGCGCAGATCGGGTCCGAACACGACGCGCGAAACGTCGCGCAGAAGCACCGGCACCCCCGCGTCTCCGACGCGCAGCGGGACCTGTTCGAGATCCTCGAGCGAACGGACGTAGCCGCGCCCGCGCACGACCTGCTCGTGCTCGGCCAGCTCGATCACGCCGCCGCCGGTCTCGTGGTTGGCCTCTCGCACGGCGGAGATCACGTCGCGCAGCGGGATTCCGTAGGCGCGCAGCCGTCCCGGGTCCACCTGCACCTGGTACTGACGCACGAAGCCGCCGATCGACGCGACCTCGGCGACGCCCGGAACGCTCGCGAGCGCGTAGCGCAGGTTCCAGTCCTGCATGCTGCGAAGCTGCGCGAGATCGTGCCGCCCGCTGCGGTCGACGAGCGCGTACTCGAAGACCCAGCCGACGCCGGTCGCGTCCGGCCCGAGCACGGGCGTGACCCCGTCGGGAAGCCGCGCGCGCGCCGCGTCCATGTACTCGAGCACCCGGCTGCGCGCCCAGTACGGATCCGTGCCGTCCTCGAAGATCGCGTATACGAGCGAGAGCCCGAAGAACGACTGTCCGCGCACGGATCGCACCCGCGGCAGCGAGAGCAGCGTCGACGAGACCGGATAGGTGACCTGATCCTCGATCAGATCCGGCCCGCGACCGGGCCACTCCGCCGAAACGATGACCTGGACGTCCGACAGGTCGGGGATCGCGTCGAGTGGCGAGTGCCGGATATCGAAGATCCCCCAGAGGCAGGCCGCAGCGACACCGAGAAGAGTCAGACCCGGCGCGCGCGCACAACCGGCGATGACGCGCGCGATCACCACTGCTCCAGCGCCGACTGCAGCCGGCTCTCCGCGGCGATCAGGAAGTTCCCCGCCGAGACCACGCGCTCGCCGGCGGCGAGCCCGGATACGATCTCGATCGATGGACCGGCGGCCGCGCCGGTCTGGACGTCGCGCGGCTCGAGCCGGCCTTCCCCGCGATCGACGAAGACCACGCGACGCGCGCCGGAATGGATCACCGCCGACGCCGGCACGAATAGACGCTCGCCGAGATCGATCCGCAGCTCCACCTCGACCCAGAGCCCCGGGCGGAGCGCGAAGTCCGGGTTCGATAGCGTAAGCCGTGCCCGCGAGGTACGAGCGACGGCGTCGAGCGATGGGTAGACCCAGGCGACGCGCGCCTCGATCCCGCGCTCGGGCAGCGTCGGACCGCGCACTCGCGCCGTCTGTCCGACCCGCAGCAGCGCGACGTCGGACTCGAACGCCTGCGCGTCGACCCAGACGCGGTCGAGCGGCGCGATCCGGAACAGCCGCATTCCCGGCTCGATCGCTGCGCCGAGAACAACGTTCTTCTCGAGCACGAATCCGCTCGAGCGAGCGCGAATCGGCACCGACTCGCGCGGCTCTCCTCGCTCGACCAGGGCGGCGACGTCGGACTCTGCGACGTCCCAGAGCCGCAGGCGCGCTCGTGCGGCGCGGACCATCGCATCGGCTCGGTCCGTCGAGGCGCTGTTGCGAGCAGCCGCCTGCGCGCGTAGCGCCTCTAGGTACTCGGCCTCGGCCGCGTAGATCTCCGGGCTGTAGACGCTGAACAGCGGATCGCCCGCCTCGACGCGTGCGCCGAGCGAGTCCGCGTGGAGCTCGCGCACCCAGCCGCGCACCTTCAGCGAGACGTCGACCAGCGCCGTCTCGTCCCAGACGACGGTTCCGGTCGCGCGGACGATCCGCTCGAGCGGCCCTCGTTCGGCGCTCGCGAAACGGACTCCGAGCTTCTGAAGGCGCGCCGGATCGACGCGAACCTCTGCCGAGGCCGGCGCGCTGGCCCGCTTCTCCGCGCGGCCGGAGGGAGCGTCGAGCTCGAGCCCCGGCGCGCCCGTGCGAAGCGAGCCCACGGCGGTCGCGACCTCGCCCGAGGGTCGCGATGCTTCGAGCTCGAGCTTCCAGGTGCCACCCATCGAGAGCGCCGCGATCGCGACGTACTCGCCGCGCCCGACCGGCTGGAAGTCGACCCTCCCGCCCATCGTGGCCATGCCCGCCATCGGCATGCTGTAGGCGAGAAAAGCGCTCGCATCGTCGACCGGCGCGCCGCTCGCATCGCGAACTCGGATCCGAAGCTCGTTCTCGCCCTCGCGAGCCATGCCCCCTCCGAGCGACACGTCCACGTGTAGACCCGTCCCCGAGAAGGTCGCGGCGGACGCGGCCGGGGCGCGCTCGGCTTCGCGACAGGCGGCGAGCGTCGCGAGCGCGAGCGCGACGATCCAGGTCCGGCGTCCGAATCGTTCTCCGATCATCGCTGCTCCTTCTCGAGCGGGGCCGTCTCGCCCAGGGTGCGCGCCAGCTCGGCGCGTCTGCGCGAGAGGTTGGCCAGCGCTTCGTGCTCGCCGAACTCCGCGGCGCGGAGCGCCCGCTCCGCACTCACGAGCTCGGGAAAGCCCGCCTGGCCGGTCTGGAACGCAGAGACTGCGGACGCGGAGCGGCTGCGCGCGGCCGGAAGCAGCCGCTCGCGCGAGAGCTCGAGCAGGTGCTGCGCCTCGCGCAGGCGCTCGATCGCGACGACCACCTCGAATCGGACCCGATCCTCGAGCCCCCGGCTGCGGCTTCTTCCGCGCGCGAGAAGCGCGTTGGCCTCGTCCAGCGCCGCGCGCCTGCGGCCGAGCTGGATCGGAAGCTCGAGCTCGATGCCCAGGAACGGCCGCAGCGGCGACTCCTGCATCGAGCCCATGTAGCCGGCCTGGAGCTCCAGGTCGGGCAGGAACTCGCGCTCGGCGAGCGCCACCGCGGCCCGGTTCGCGCGCGTCTCGGCCACGCGCGCGCGAAGCTCGGGCCGACGCGCGAGCGCCCGCTCGACGAGCGCGTCCGCGTCGAGATCGTGCTCGGTCGGAACCTCTAGCTCGCGCGCAGGCGGCGGAAGCGGCAGGACCGGCGCTCGGTGCAGGAGCAGATTGATCCGTTCGGCGGCGATCCTCCGCTGGGCTCGGAGCTCGATATCGCCGTGCAGGAGCATCGCGACCTCGCTCTCGGCCTCGAGCACCTCGAGCTGCGAGGCGGTTCCCGCCGCGTAGCGCGCCAGCGCCGTGGCGTGCAGCTCCTCGAGGAACGCGAGGTGCTGCGCGTTCGTCTCGAGCGCGATGTCCGCGAGCCAGTACTCGTCGAACGCGATCGAGGCGAGCGCGGCCAGCCTCACCCGCTCCCCCGCCACGCCCTCGGAAGCCGCGTCGGCGGAGGCGAGCGCGATCTCGCCGCGCAATGCCAGCTTCCCGGGAAACGGAAGCGGCTGCGAAAGCTCCACGTCGTGCGCGGGATCGACGTCGCGGTCCGAGATCGAGCGCGGCCGCACCGAGTACCCGAGCGTCGGGTCCGGAAGCGACACCACTTGCGGGTAGCGCGCGAGCGCCGCCTGCCACGCCGAGCGCGAAGCCTCGAGCCCCGGGTTTCGCAAGAGAACCTGCGACACCAGAGCGCTTCGCGAGAGAAGCCCGGCGCCGTCGAGCGGATCACCCCGTACGGCGCTCGCGGATTCGACGCTCGGGCGCGCGATCTCGAGCCGCTGCGCCCGGTAGCGCTCCATCTGGTCTGCGCTGGCGCAGGCCAGGCCCGCGGTAAGCGCGACAGCCGCCGCGCAGACGCGCGCGGTCCGTTCCAACATTTCGATCTCCTCGCAGGGCGCGTGCGGTCGGGTGACGGCACGCTCGCGTGTTCACGGAAATCGGGACGAAGTCCCGGGGAACCGCGAGAGGAGTCGGCTCAGAGTTGGAGAACGGTCGTGCGGTTCTGCGCGGCGCGCGGCGGCCCGTGGCCGTTTCGAGCTCGGGCGAAGAACTGCGCGGGCAGAGCCCGCGACTCGCTCGCGAGGCCGGGCGACGCGAGCGCGAGCCCGAAGAGCTCGAGCCCGTCCGCGGGCGTCGGGGCGGGAATCCCGATCTGCGCGCAGCAGGCGAGCGGCGCGACGTACTGACATGGCGTGGTTTGGACCGGCGCGGACTCGGGACAGCAGGCGTGCGGGTCGCGCTGCGCAAAGGCCTCGCTCGCGACCGGCGCCCCCATCAGCGCCAGCAACGAGAGCGCGACGACGAATCGCGCGCAAGGCCTCCACATCGCCATGCGGGCGAGGTTGCACCCGGAGCGGAACGGCGTCAACACCGCGGAGCGAGCATTCGCCACGGGCACCTCGTCCCGGTCTCTTCGAGCTTTCGGAAGCGCGGCTTTAGTCGAGCGCCTTCGAGGCGAGTTGCCGCCTAGCTTCGCGTCCAGACCCCGCTCTGGTTCGAGCTGAACCCGACGGCCCGGTACGCCGCGTCGACCAACGACTGACCGCGTTCGTTCAGCATGATCCCCGGCCCCATGCGGTTCATCGAGTAGCCGAACGACATCCCGAGCTCTAGGTCGGCGAAGCCGATGCTCCCGCCCGCGCCGACGTGCCCGAAGGCCGCCGACGAGAGGATCGCGGAGTCGCGGTCGCCGCGCGGCCTGCGGCGGTTGTCCATCGACTTCATGAAGCCGAGCGAGAAGCGCGTCGGGATCAGAAGCGTCGCGTCCTCGTTCGTCGCGACGGAGACCTCGCCCATGCGCGCGAGCTGCGCACGATCGACCAGGCGCACGCCGTCGAGCTCGCCGCCGCACGCGAGCGGCGCGTACATGCCGGCGAGCCCGCGCGCGTTCGAGATCCCGCCGCCGCCGCCGATCTCGGCCGCGTGACAGGCGCGGCTGTTGGGATCGAAGCCGCCGGTGTTGAGCAGCGACAGGGCCTGCGTCGAGCGCGGGTCCGTCATGATCTTCATCATGAACTCGCCGATCGGATCGCCCGGCTTGGGCGCGTGCATCATCACCGGCGCGACGCGCGGCTCGACCTCTTCGGGCGTGCCGATCCAGAACTCGATGCCGAGCGGCCCTGCGATCTCGTCGCGGAAGAAGGCGCCGAGCGATCGGCCGGAGACGCGGCGCACGAGCTCGCCGACGGTCCAGCCGAAGTTGATCATGTGGTAGCCGTTGCGTGTGCCCGGGAACCAGAACGGCTCCTCGTCGGCCAGCATCTCGACCATGTAGTCCCAATCGGTGCAGCCGCCGGGACGCAGCGGCGTCTTGAACGCGGGAACGCCGACGGAGTGGTCGAGCATCATCCGGACCGTCGCGTACTCCTTGCCCTTGCGCGCGAACTCGGGCCAGTAGCTGGCGACCGGCGCATCGATGTCGAGCTTGCCGCGCGAGGCGAGCACGTGCGCGCAGAGCGCGACCGCGCCCTTCGTGCACGAGAACACGATCGAGACCGTGTCGCGCTGCCAGGGCGTGCCGTCGGCCGGGCGCGCGATTCCGCCCCAGAGGTCGACCACGGTCCTGCCCTCGTGGCGGATGCAGACCGAAGCGCCGACCTCGTCGCGCTCGCGGAAGTTCCGCTCGAACTCGTCCGCCACTCCCATGAAGGCGGCCTCGCAGCTGCCCTCGACCTTGCCGTTCGGAACGTTCCGCTCGATTTTCTCCATCGATGTCGAGCATACCGGAAGTCCCGCGGGAGCGACGGCGCGAGATCCTGTCGCTTCGCGGCGGTACGGGCGACCACGCCGCGCTGCTGGCCGAGCTCGGCTTCGACGCGGCGCTCGAGTTCGCGCGCCCGATCGATCCGGAAGCGGATCGCGGCGAAGCGCTGCGCGTGGTGGCCTGGAACGCGCAGCGCTGTCGCGATCCCGAAGCGTCGGCCGCGCTGCTGCGGCGAACCGGAGGGCAGCTCTTCCTGCTCTCGGAGCTCGATCACGGCATGGCGCGCACGGAGCAGCGCCACTGCGCGGCCGAGCTCGCCCGGCGGCTCGGCTGCGGCTACGCGTTCGGCGTGGAGTTCCTCGAGCTCGGGCTCGGCGACGCGCGCGAGCGCGAGGCGCACGCCGGCCAGGAGAACACCGTGGGCTACCACGGCGCGGCGATCCTCTCGAGGCGCGAGCTCGGCGAGCCGTCGCTCGTGCGGCTGGAGCGAAGCGGGCGCTGGTTCGACGGAGAGCTCGGCGAGCGCCGCGTGGGTGGCCGCGTCGCCGTGCTGTGTCACCTGCCGATCGGGGGATGTGAAGTCGCCTTCGCCGCGATCCACCTGGAGAGCCACTCCGATCCGGACGAGCGCGCGGCACAGCTCGAGGCCGTGTTCGCGGCGATCGACGCGTACGCGCCGGGCTCGCCCGCGCTCGTCGGCGGGGACGTGAACACGCACTCGCTCGGGCGCGCCGAGCTCGCGGACCGCGCGCTTCTGGCACGCGCGCTCGAGGTCGATCCACTCCGCCTCGCGGAGCCGATCCCGCACGAGCCGCTCTTCGCGCTGGCCGAGCGGCGCGGCTGGGACTTCCGCGGCTGCAACGCGCTCGGAACCGCGACGGAGCGGCGCAGCCGAGGCGGCGGATCGGCGCGCGGCACGCTCGCGCTAGACTGGTTCTTCACGCGCGGCCTGGAGGTCTCCGAGCCCGCGGTGATCGACGCCGTCGAACCGGAGACCGGCGCGGCACTCTCGGATCACGAGGCGATCGCCGTCACGATCCGGTGTCGCCGATCCGCGGCCTGAGCAGAAGCTCCGCACCGCGCCCCTGCTGGATCAAGGGTACGTAGCGCTCGAGCTCGTCGCGCGTCTCTGCGTCGCGCAGATCCACGACCGAGCCCCGCTCGGCGGACAGGTACGCCGCCATCACCAGCCGCACGATCTCGACGCCGTACTCGAAATCGAGAAATCCGCTGCGCCCGGCTGCGAAGCTGCGGATCGCGTCGGCGTTCTCGTCGGTGTAGCCGTACAGGTCGGGCTCGTTCGGCTGAACCGCGAGCAGGCCGCGGGTGGCCTGCGCCTTCTCGAGCGCGAGCTCGGCGTCGCTCGTTCCGGCTTCGCCCGCGGCGGCGGCGTCGGAGACGAAGATCTCGAGCGGCGAGCGAAGCGAGTTCGACTCGAGCGCGTAGCCGGGTCCGATCCCGTCGAGCAGGAGTCGCAATCCCTGCTTGTCGTACATCCACGAGACGGTGAACTGCCCTTTCACGAGCTGGCCGGTCTCCGGATTTCGGAACGTGACGAGCCCGGTGGCGAAATCCTCCGCGGGGACCTTCGCGTAGTCCACGCCGTGGCGTGCGAGCAGCTCGGCGCGGTGCCGGGGCTGGCCCCACTTCAGCAGCGCGACGTCGGCGAGCACGGAGACCGGCTCGAGGAAGCGCGGCGGCTTTCCCGGCGGCGTGAGCGCATGCCACGCGAGCGCGATCGAGTGGCAGCCCATGTCGGAGAGCACGCCTCCGCCTTGGAGTCTCGGATCCCAGAACCAGGCGCCGTGCGGACCGCCGTGCTCCTCGGCCGCGCGCGCGAGAACGAGCGGGCCGTTGCTCCGGATCACCTTCGCGAGCTGCGCGAGCGCGGCGGACACGCTCTTCATGTGGATCTGGTTCTCGAAGTAGGCGGTCGGCGCGCCGATCTCGCGCGCGAGCTCGAGCACGCGCCGCGCCTCGCCGAGATTGCGCGCGAGCGGCTTCTCGCAGATCAGGCCGGAGAGGCGCGCTCCCGCGCGCACCGCCGCGGCGACCTGCTCGAAGGCCTCGACGCGGGTGAAGTTCGGGCCGAAGAAGGCGACGACGTCGACGTGCGGAGCCATCTCGGCGATCGAGCCGAAGACGCGCGCGGGACCGAGCCCGTGCTCGCGCGCGAAACGGGCGAGCGCCTCCGGAGGCGTGCGCGAGACCAATCCCGCGACCTCGACGCCGCGCACCTGCGTGAGCGCGCGGAGCATGAAGCCGGGCAGGAATCCGCCGCCGACGATGCCGTAGCGCAGGCTCACGCAGGTCCTCCGTCGCGCTCGAACACCTCGTCGGGGAGCCCCGCGGGGATCGGCGCGGGGCGCTCGCAGCGCGTCTCGAGCGACACGTGCCGTCCGCTCTCGGACGCGAGAACGCTCTTCTCCATCAGCTCGAGCACGTGGCAGGCGAGCTCGCCCGAGGCGCGCTGCGCGGTGCCGCCGCGAATCGCGCGCACCATCTCGACCAGCCCGATCCCCCGGCTCTGCGCCGCGTTCGAGTGCGTGAGCGGAACGTCGCTCCAGTCCTTGTCGCCGCGGCGCCGGATCTGCACCGGCCCGCCGAACGTGTTCGGATCGGGAACGGCGAGCGTCCCCTCGGTGCCGTAGATCTCGATGTTGCGCGGGCGCGCGGCCTGCACGTCGAAGCTCGTCACGAGCGTGGCGACCGGACCCGAGTGGAAGTCGATCACGCTCGCGACGTGCGTCGGCACTTCCACGTCCATCATCGTTCCCGCGAGCGGCTGGCTCCTGATCTCGCGGCGCGCCAGAGAGATGCGCGCGGAGCCGGTGACCCTGCGCGCGGGTCCGAGCAGTGCGACCAGCGCGGTCAGGTAGTAGGGGCCGAGGTCGAAGAGCGGGCCCGCGCCGCGCTGGTAGAAGCTCTGCGGTCGCGGGTGCCAGCTCTCCGGGCCCGGCGAGAGGAAGAACGCGTTGGCGGCGAGCGGCTCGCCGATCGCGCCTTCGTCGATCAGCTTGCGGCAGGTCTGGATGCCCGCGCCGAGAAACGTGTCGGGCGCGCAGCCGACCCGAAGCCCCGCGCGCTCGGCCTGCGCGAGCAGGCGGCGCCCGCCGTCGAGATCGAGCGCGAGCGGCTTCTCGCCGTAGACGGACTTGCCGGCCGCGAGCGCGTCCGCACTCACCTGCGCGTGCGCGGCCGGAATCGTCAGGTTCAGCACGACCTCGACGTCGGGGCTGCGCAGCAGCCGCTCGGGATCGAGCGCCTGCGGGATGGCGTGCTTGTCGGCGAGCTCGCGCGTGCGCTCGGGGACCAGGTCGGCGCAGGCCACGAGCTCGACGTCGGGAATCGCCGCGAGCTTCGCGGCGTACGCGTGGCTGATCACGCCGCAGCCGATGATGCCGATCCCCGTGCGCGCGCGGCGCGCCTTCGCCGTCACCTGCGCCCCCGCGAGAGGCCGTGGCCGACCAGGAAGCGGTGGCTCTTCTCGATCGCCTCGAACATGTCCGTCGCGCACGCGTCGAGCTCGACGACGTGCCAGCGGGCGCTCGCGCCCGACGCGGTGATCGCGGGGAAGTCCAGCACGCCGTCGCCGACGGCCGTCATCGGCGACTTGAACCCGTCGGCGGGCCCGTCCTTCAGGTGCAGGATCCGCAAGCGCGACCCGAGCCCGGCCGCGATCCGCGCGGGATCGCGACCGCCCACCGTCGCCCAGTACGTGTCGAGCTCGACGAAGATCTCGGGATCGACGAGCTCCATCAGCAGGGCGTGCGCGTGCTTCCCGCCGTGCTCGATCTGGAACTCCCACCAGTGGTTGTGGTAGCCGAGCGCCATGCCGCGGGCGCGCGCGTTGCGGCTCGCCTCGTCGAGCTCCGCTGCGACCGCGCGGATCGAGTCCAGCGTCTTGAAGAGATCCGGCGGCACGAACGGGACGACGAGCGTCTTCGTCCCCAGCGCCTCCTGCTCGTCGAGCACGCGCTCGCGCGCATCCCCGATCGGCGCCTGCACGTGCGCGGCCGCGATCTCCAGGCCCGCGTCGGCCAGGCGCCTGCGCAGCTCGGCAGGCGGCATGCCGTGCAAACCCGCGAGCTCGACGCCCGCGTAGCCGATCCGGCCCAGCCGCTCGATCACCGCCGCGAAGTCGCGGCCGGCCGCCTCGCGCAGGCTGTAGAGCTGGACGGCGATCGGCGCGGCGGACATCGGCTCTCTAGCGCTTCGCCGCGAGCAGCCTCTGCTCGAGCGCGTCGAGCTCCTTGGCGAGCTCGGCGGGAAGCTTGGCGCCGTACTGCGCGTAGTACTCGCGGATCATCGGGACCTCCGCGAGCCAGCTCTCGAGATCCGCGCCGAGCACCAGCGCCAGATCCTCGGGGTCGATCTCGAGGCCGTTCGTGTCGAGCTCCGCCTCGCTCGGCAGGATGCCGATCGGCGTCTCGATGCCCTTCGCCTCGCCCTCCAGCCGCTCGAAGATCCACTTCAGCACGCGGCTGTTCTCGCTGTAGCCCGGCCAGAGGAACTCGCCGTTGGGGCCCTTCCGGAACCAGTTCACCCAGAAGATCTTCGGCAGCACCGCGCCCGCGCGCCTTCCGATCGCGAGCCAGTGGGACCAGTAGTCGGCCATGTCGTAGCCGCAGAAGGGCAGCATCGCCATCGGGTCGCGGCGCAGCTCTCCGATCGTGCCCGCGGCCGCGGCGGTCTTCTCGCTGCCGATGATCGAGCCGAAGAACGTGCCCTGCTGCCAGTCGCGCGCCTCGTTCACCAGCGGAACCACCGTCGCGCGGCGGCCGCCGAACAGGATCGCGCTGATCGGGACGCCCGCCGGGTCCTGCCACTCCTGCGCGATCACCGGGCACTGCGAAGCGGGAACCGTGAAGCGCGCGTTCGGGTGCGCGGCCGGGGTCTTGCTCGCCGGGCTCCACGCCTGCCCGCGCCAGTCGGTGACGTTCGCCGGCGGAACTTCCGTCATGTCCTCCCACCAGACGTCGCCGTCGCCGGTCTTCGCGCAGTTCGTGAAGACACAGTCGTGTGTCAGGGTGAGCATGGCGTTCGGATTGGACTTCATGTTCGTGAACGGGGCCACGCCGAAGAAGCCCGCCTCGGGGTTGATCGCGTAGAGCCGGCCGTCCGCGTGGAACTTCATCCAGGCGATGTCGTCTCCGATGCACTCGACCTTCCAGCCGGGAACGCTCGGGCGCAGCATCGCGAGGTTCGTCTTGCCACAGGCGCTCGGGAACGCCGCCGCGATGTAGCGCACCCGCCCGGTGGGCGAAGTCAGCTTCAGGATCAGCATGTGTTCGGCCAGCCAGCCCTCGTCGCGCGCCATCACCGAGGCGATCCGCAGCGCGAAGCACTTCTTGCCCAGCAGCGCGTTCCCGCCGTAGCCGGAGCCGAAGGACCAGATCTCGCGCGTCTCCGGGAAGTGCACGATGTACTTGTTGTCGGCGTTGCACGGCCACGGCACGTCCCGCTGGCCCGGCTCGAGCGGCGCGCCGACCGAGTGCATGCAGGGCACGAACGGTCCGTCGCCGAGCACCTCGAGCGCGGCCTTTCCCATTCGCGTCATCGTGCGCATCGCCGCGACCACGTACGGTGAATCGGTGATCTCGACGCCGATGTACGAGATGTGCGATCCGAGCGGTCCCATCGAGAACGGCACCACGTACATCGTGCGGCCGCGCATGCAGCCGGAGAACAGGCCCTCGAGCGTCGCGCGCATCTCGCCGGGCTCGCGCCAGTTGTTGTTCGGGCCCGCGTCCTCGCGCTTCACGGAGCAGATGAAGGTGCGGTCTTCGACGCGCGCGACGTCGGCCGGATCGGAGCGAACCAGGTAGCTGTTCGGGCGTTTCTCGGGACTGAGCCGCTCGGCGGTACCGCTCGCGAGCATCAGGCGGAACATCTCGTCCATCTCTTCCTGCGAGCCGTCGCACCAGTGGATCCGCTCCGGCTTGCAGAGCGCTGCCATCTGGTCGACCCACGCCGAAAGCCGCCGGTTCTTCGTCAACGCGCAACTCCTTCCTGGCTCCTGCCCGGAGCCGGTCTGCTCGCAATCCCCGTACCGCCGCGCCGGGCCCGGATCAAAGGTCCCGGCCCCGGTTCGGGAGGCGAGAGTGTAATTCCCACCCCTTCCTGGCGTGAAGTGGATCCCCCTGCCCCACGCGCCCGCGGGGTCGCTGCCGGCGGGCTGCCTATAATGGCCGTCGGCGGGGGGGAGCATGCCAGATCGCGGGCGCGGGCTCGACAGGCTCAGGGAGCTCGGCGCGGGGGTCTCGAGGATCTCGGAGCGCTGGGTGCCCGACGCGTGGGTGATCTGCATGGCGCTCACCGCCACGGCGCTCCTGCTCTCGATCGCGGGCGCCGGCGCCGGGGTCGAGGAGGCGTTGCTCGCCTGGGGAAACGGCGTGTGGAGCCTGCTGGCGCTGGCCATGCAGTTCACCATCGCGATGGTCGCCGCCCACGCCTGCGTGGTCTCGCGGCCCGTGTACCGGGCGCTCGACCGGCTCGCCGCACTGCCCGACCCCGGGCGCCCGCTGCAGGCGGTGCTGCTCGCGGGCCTGTTCTCGCTCGCCGCCGCCTATCTGAACTGGGCGATCTGCCTGGTGGCATGCGCGCTCTTCCTGCCCTTCATCGTGCGCCGCAACCCGCGCGCGGACGTGCGCGTGCTGATCGCCTCGTCCTACCTGGGGATCGGGACGCTCTGGCACGGCGGGCTCTCCGCCTCCGCGCCGCTGATCCTGGCGACGCCCGGAAATCCCCTGCTCTCGCCCGCGAGCGGCGCGCCGCTCGTCAGCCGCCTGTACCCGGTGACGGAGACGCTCTTCAGCGCGTTCAACCTGGGCTACATCGCGATCGTCTCCGCCGTCGCGCTGGCCTGCATCATGGCGCTGCACCCCAGGAAGGGCGCCGTGTCGCTGTCGCCGGAGCAGGTCGAGGCGATCCTGCCCAAGCCGCCCGCGGACGAGCCCGACGCCGATTCGCCCGCGGGGGCGCTCGACGGGCTCCGCGTCTGGGTCTGGCTCGCGGCGCTGCTTCTCGGCTACCCGCTCCTACACTCGCTGGTGACGCGCGGCTTCGGCTCGACCTGGACGATCAACGCCTATAACACCGTGTTCCTGCTCGCGGCTCTGCTGCTGCACGGTCGGCCGCTGCCGTTCCTGCGCGCGTGTCGCGACGGCGTCGACGCGGCCTGGGGCATCATCCTGCAGTTCCCGTTCTACGCGGGGATCTTCGGCCTGATGCAGGACGCGCACCTCGGCCGCTGGCTGGCCGAGCTCTTCGCGAGCTTCTCGACGCCGGGCACGTTTCCGCTCGCCGTCTACGTCTACTCCGCGGTGATGAATCTGTTCGTGCCGTCGGGCGGATCGAAGTGGCTGATCGAGGCGCCGTTCCTGCTCCCCGCCGCGTCGGCGCTCGGCGTCTCGCCGGTCACCACCCTGCTCGCGTACGCCTACGGTGACTCGACCACGAATCTGATCCAGCCCTTCTTCGCGATCCCGATCCTGTCGATCGCGCGAATGCGCTTCGGCGAGGTCGTCGGCTACACGTTCCTGGTCGCCGCGGTCTGCTTCGTCGTCTCGGCGCTCGCGATGCTGCTCATCCCGCTCGATCTCTAGAAGCGGTCTCGAGCGCGGCGCGGAAGGCCTCGGGGAGCGCCATCTTCCCGCCCGCGGGATCGGTGGCCACCGCGACGATCCGACCGACGATCGCGAGCTCGCCCGCGAGATTCCGGATCTCGAAGCCGTACGTCACGGAGCTGTTCCCGACCTTCTCCACGCGCGCCGCACAGGTGAATTCGTCCGGGTAGCGCAGCGCCAGCTTGTAGTCGGCCTCGACGTGCACGCGCGGAAGCGAGAACACGCGCTCGCCCGGCGTGCCGCCGACGGGGAGAATCGCGCGCATCAGACCGTGTTCGGCGACCTCGAAGTAGCGCAGCGCCGCGGTGTAGTGGATCCGGCCGCTCGCGTCGGTGTCGATCCAGTTCACGCGCAGCTTCTCGGTGTGCAGGGTCGGCATCGGCCGGAAGTCTGCGCGGCGCGCGTGGTAGGGTGCAAGCCGATGACGGAGATCCGACACCGCACGATCCAG
Organism: Deltaproteobacteria bacterium; assembly: GCA_016875225.1. NCBI lineage: Bacteria > Pseudomonadati > Myxococcota > Myxococcia > Deltaproteobacteria bacterium. Next base: position 9,923 of record VGRW01000012.1, on the reverse strand, counting down.
ACGAACGGCATCGACCTGCACATCGCCGAGGCGGGCCAAGGCCCCTTGGTCCTGCTCTGCCACGGCTTCCCGGAGTCGTGGTACTCGTGGCGCCACCAGCTTCCCGCGCTGGCCGCCGCCGGCTACCACGCCGTCGCGCCGGACATGCGCGGCTACGGCCAGAGCGACGCGCCCGCGGAGATCGAGCGCTACACCGTCTTCCACCTGGTCGGCGACATGGTCGGCCTGCTCGACGCGCTCGGCGCCCGCGAGTGCACGATCGTCGGCCACGACTGGGGCTCGATCGTCGCGTGGAACTCGGCGCTGCTGCGGCCCGACCGCTTCAGCTCGGTCTGCGGCATGAGCGTGCCGTTCTTTCCGCGCGGCCCGATGCCGCCAACGCAGATGTTCAAGGCGATGGCCGGCGACCGCTTCATGTACATCCTTTACTTCCAGGAGCCCGGCAAGGCGGAGCGCGAGCTCGACGCCGACCCGAAGAAGACCATGCTTTTGATGCTCTACAGCGCGTCGGGCTCGGTGCCGCGCGAGGAGAAGTGGAACCTCGACCTGCCGAAGTCGTCGGGATTCCTGACCGGAATGAAGGAGCCCGCGAAGCTGCCGGACTGGCTCACGCAGGCCGACCTCGATTACTACGCCGGAGAGTTCGCGCGGCGCGGCTTCCGCGGCGGCCTGAACTGGTACCGCAACTTCGACCGCAACTGGGAGCTGCTCGCGCCCTGGGCCGACGCGAAGGTCACGGTGCCGGCTCTCTTCATCGGTGGACTTCGCGACGGCGTCGTCACCGGTCCCGGCGGCGAGGGCGAGGGCCCGATGGTGCAGATGCTCCCGACCTTCTGCACCGACCTGCGCGGAAAGGTGCTGATCGAGGGCGCGGGGCACTGGAATCAGCAGGAGGCGCCCGAGGCCACGAACCAAGCGCTGCTCGGGTTCCTCGCCGGACTGTCGCGCGGCTAGACGGCGGTCGCGGGACCCGAGGTCGAGCGGATGTGCGCGCGCAGGATCGCGGGGTCGATCGGCCGTCGCCGGTAGAGGATCGCGGCGCGCACGCGAATCGCGTGGAAGAGCGCCATGCTGAACGCCACGCCCGCCACCACGATCGCGACCACCGGCAACAGCCCCGGCTCCTCCGAGAGATCGCGCACCGCCTCGAAGGTGTAGAACGCGCCCGCGCCGCAGAGCGCGAGCGACACCAGGCACCAGCCGAGCGCGTCGCGCAGCAGGGTCGCTGCGCCGTCGCCGAGCACGCGGCGCAGCTCGCCCGAGGTGAAGTGGTCCAGGAACCAGCCGGTGTCCTCGTCCACGCCGCGGTCGTTCGGCGGCGGGAGCACGACGCCGGTCAGCGGGTCGGTCGCCGCGTCGCCGCGTTTGTGCGCCTCGATGCCCGCCCAGATCTCGCGGTGGATCGCTTCGCTGATCGGGAAGAAGCAGGCCACGCCGAACGCCACCAGCGCCGTCGCCGCGGGCGCGAGCGCGAAGATGGCGCGGATCGCGAACTGGACCTGCGGCGATTGCTCGACGTTGGGCTGGTAGCCGAGCGACGCGAGCACCGCGAGCGGGATCGTGAGCGAGGGGATGACCATGAACTTGGTCATCACCGACCAGAGCGCCCCGTACTGCGCTTCGCGACGCTTCCCGGTGTAGAGCTCGTCGTAGTCGATCACGTCGGCCTGGATCGCCGGCCCGAGGAAGAGCCGGGCCGCGAACGACGAGCCCGCCCAGGCGAGGATCACGCCGACTTCGAGCAGGTCTCCCTCGCCGACGAAGAAGAGCGCAAGCGAGCCCGAGAACGCCGAGACGAACGAGAGCAGCCAGGCGAGCTTCTTGCCCGCGCGGCGCGCGAGCCAGACCCAGGCGGGCAGGAACAGGAAACCGAACCCGAAGTAGATCGTGAGGAAGATCGAGATCCACCAGGTCGGGTTCTCGGGCTTCAGCACGTACGTTACGAAGTACGGCATCAGCGTGCCGGGAATCGCGCCGGTGACGGAGCCGATCAGGTAGACGGACAGGAGCAGGCGGAAGACCCGATTGCGCAGCACGCGGCGCACGCCGGGCACGAGCGGATTGGGGACGCGGTTGGCGAAATCGGGGCGCTCGCGCACGCGCCAGACCAGGTTCCAGTACAGGACCGCGAGCAGCGAGCCGAAGCCGACGGCGAACCAGAAGTAGCCGGCGCGCGCGCCGAGTCGCGCCGCGAGCAGACCCGGAATCGCGGCCGCGACCATCGTGCCCGCGACCGAGAAGCCCTGCTCCCAGCCGAACAGGCTCGAGCGCTCGCGGTAGTCGGTCGTGAGCTCGGGTCCGAGCCCGTAGTGCGGGATCGCATACACCGTCTGGCCCAGGTAGTAGAGGATGTAGGTCGCGCAGAGCCAGAGCCCGGCGCCGCCCGGGTCGAAGCTCTCCGGCGGCGTGAACATGGCGACGAACGAGAGCGCTGCCGCCGGCGCGCCGATCGCCATCCACGGCCGGCGCCGCCCCCACGGGCTGCGCGTGCGATCGCTCACCCAACCCATGATCGGGTCGGTGAGCGCGTCCCAGGCGCGACCGAGCGCCTTTGCGAGCGCGATCACACCCAGCGGAACCAGAATGACGTCGGAATAGAAGATCGAGAGATGGATCGCGATCGGGATTACCATCGCGGCGCCCGCAAAGTTCGGCGCGCCGTAGGCGAGCTTGATTCCGAGCGCGAGTCGCTCGGGCGCGGTCGGCGCGCGCGCGGCCGGAGCTTCCGGGCTCGATTTCTCGGCGACCGCGGGCTGCACGAACCGGATTCTCTCCGGGCGAGCCTCCGGAGACAAGGCTAGACTCGCCGACCGCTTCAGGTAGGAGGTCCCGAAAATGCGCGTCGCTCCGCTCGTCCCGCTCGCCCTGCTGATCGCCGCGCTCGGCTGCCAGCCGCAGGAAGCCGGCAACAAGACGGCCTCCGGCAACGGCGCGTCTGCGGTCGTCGCGAACCTGAACGGCCGCGACATCGACGCCGCCGAGCTCGAACGCTGGATGAAGGACAACCTCTACAAGCGCGAAATGGCCAACAAGCCGGCCGGCGAGATCTACGAGGACCAGGCGCAGGCGATCGACGCCATGGTGGACGAGCTGCTCGTGGCGGATGCGGCCGAGAAGGCCGGCCAGACGCCCGATGCCTTCATCGAGGCGCAGACGCTCGCGCTCGGTCCCGTGACAGACGCAGAGGTGAGCGACTTCTTCAGCGCGAACCAGTCACGGCTTCCCGCGGGAGCGAAGATCGATGAGCTCGCGCCGCGCATAAGAGCGCATCTCGAGTCGCAGCGGCCGCAGCAGGTGGCCGAGAACCTGCGCGCCAAGGCAAAGCTCACCGTATCGCTCGAGCCGCCTCGCGCCAGCGTCGACGCGCTCGGTCCCGCCCGCGGTCCCGAGAACGCCCCGGTCGTGATCATCTCGTTCAGCGACTACCAGTGTCCGTTCTGCAAGCGCGCGGAGCCGACGATCGACGCCGTGCTCGCGAAGTACCCGACGCAGGTCCGCCAGGTCTACCGCCACCTGCCGCTCGACGCGATCCACCCGCAGGCGCGACCCGCGGCGATCGCGGCGGTCTGCGCCGAGAACCAGGGCAAGTTCTGGGAGTACCACGCGCTGTTGTTCCAGAACCAGGAGGCCCTCGGCGACGCGGATCTTCGCAAGCACGCGACGGCGGCCGGCCTCGACACGACCGCGTTCGACGCCTGCCTTTCGAGCCCCGAGGCCGCGCAGCGCGTCCAGGCCGATGCCGACGCAGCGCGCACGGTCGGGATCACCGGAACGCCGGCGTTCTTCATCAACGGGATCCTGATCTCGGGCGCGCGACCGCTCGACGACTTCTCCAAGTGGATCGACCGCGAGCTCGAGGCGAAGGGTCAGACCCCGCCCGCATCCTGAGCGAGGCCCGCGCTAGCCGATGCGGGGAAAGCGGCGAACCAGATCCGCGAGCCACGCCTTGACCAGCGGCTGCTGCTCGCTCGTCGACGCGCCGAGCCGCACCGCGACGACGTCCTGCTCCGGCGCGACGTACACGTACTGCCCCTGGTAGCCGTTCGCGGAGAAGATCCCGTCGCCCTCGGGCGCGAGCCACCAGTGCGCGCCGTACTCCCCGTTCGAGGCCGGCGTCGGCGTGCGCGCGTAGTCGACCCAGCCCACGGGCAGGACGCGCTCGCCCGCCCAGATCCCGTCGCGGAGCTGGAGCAGGCCGAAGCGCGCGAAGTCGCGCGCGCTCGCGAACACGAACGAGGAGCCGATCCAGGTGCCGGCCGCGTCGAAGCGCGCGGTGGCGCTGCGCATGCCGATCCGGTCGAAGAGCTCGCGGCGCAGGTACTCGTCTACACCGGCCTGGCCGCCGCCGATCGCGCGTCCCGCGATCGCCGAGACCAGATTGCTGCTGCCGCTGGAGTAGCACCATACGGTGTCGGGAGCGTGTTCGAGCCGGGACTCCGCCGCGAACGCGGCCACGTCGTCCTTGCCGCGCCCGAAGAGCATCTCGATCACATCGGAGCTCCCGGCGTCCACGTAGTCCTCGCGCCAGGCCAGGCCGCTCGACATCCGCAGCAGCACGTCCAGCGTGAGCGCGGCACGCGGATCCCCCGGCGCGCGCCAGGCGGGAAGATCCGCGCGCATCCCGGTCGAGAGCTTGCCGTCGCGGACGAGCAGCCCCACCAGGCTGTGCAGGACGCTCTTCGCCACCGACCAGGAGATCAACGCGCTCTCGGGACCGTGCTCGGATCCGTAGCGCTCGAGCACGAGTCGTCCCCGCCAGATCACGACGAGCGCGTGCGTCGCGCCCGCGTCGGGGAACACCGGCTCGGCGAAGCCGCGCGGCAGCTCGCCGAGCGGCCAGTCGCGCATCGGCCAGGGAGTGTCGGACGGCTGTGCGGGAAGCGGCGGCGGGTTCAAGGGGGATCTCCTCTTCTCTCGTTGCGGGTGCGCGTCGGCTCGCAGGGCTCCTCGTAGCTGAAGGCCGCGATCACGCGGTGCTCGCGGAAGGTCGGCCCCGACCAGAAGATCCCCTCGGGATTCTTGTCGCAGATCCGCACCGGCGCTGCGCTCGGCTGCGCCTCCTGTTGCGCCCAGAACTCCCGAGCCGCGCGCGGCGCGAGCTCGCCGGGCAGCCGAGCATCGATCCCGAACGGTCGCGTCGCGACCACGACGAAGAGCGCGCCCGCGACGAGCGAGAGCGAGAGCGCCCGGCGCAGGAGCGGGCCGGCGCGCTCGATGCCGAGCGCGGTCCAGATCGCGAGCGCGAGCGGCGCGAAGAGCCAGTAGCGCAGCTCGTTCGCCTGCGGCAGCAACGAGACCAGCGCGAGCGCGACGAGGAACGCGGCGAGCGCCGCGCCGGGCACGAGCCCCGCCCGCCGCGCGGCCATGCTTCCGAGCGCGAGCCAGAAGATCGTCCACGGAAACCAGCCGCCGAGCCGGTTGTGGGGGCTCGTCACCGGATTCGCCCGGGCGCCCTGGTCCAGGCTCCAGACGTAGCGCTCACCGGAGTGGAAGCGATTCCACTCGGCGACCGACGCCAGGAAGCGCACCGGCCGCGGCTTCGCTTCCAGCCAGATCGGGAGATTGGACGGGCTCGAGTCGGGCGTGACCACCGCGTTCGGAAAAAGCCGCGGCGCGAGCGGGAATTCGACCGGGTAGACGGGATTGGCATACACGATCAAGTTTCGCACCGGCCAGGCGCCCGCCGCGAGCAGCAGAAGCGATGCTACGGCGAGCGCGCGCGAGCGAGTGAGCCGGTCCGAGCGGACCAGCGCAAACAGCCGCCAGAGCCCCGCCGCCACGATCGGCACCGCCACCGGCCAGGCCTGCAGCTTCGAGAGCATCGCAAGCGCCATGGCCGCGGTGAAGAGCAGCGCGCTCGCGAGCGGACGCTTCGCTCCCGTCTCGAGCCCCGAGAGCGCGGCGAGCGCGAGCGCCAGCCAGCAGCCTGCGAAGAGATCGACGTAGCCCGATGCGAGGTGGAGCACGAAGAGCGGCACGCCGAGCAGAGCCGTCAGCAGCCAGCGCAGCTTCAACCGTCGACCGTACAGCCAGAGCAGCCCCGCGACGAGGCCGCAGAACGCGCAGACGTTCAGCGCTCCCGCCGCCGAGAAGCGTCCGGTCGCCAGCACGAGCGCGCCCGCGACCACGCGCGGAAGCGGCGGAAACCCCGCGATCACCGCGACCAGCCGCGGCTCCGGTGTGTAGCTGGTGAGTCCGTAGGTCGCGAGCGCCCCGGGCAGGTGATAGGCGAGGAAGTCCCACTCGCGAGAAAAGTCGAGGAACGCCTTGCAGACCAGTCGCCCATACGCCCCCGCGAGCAGCAGCCAGTGCAGTCCGGCGCAGGCTCTCCACGCGATCTCGCGAATGCGATCCATCCGCGCGCCACTTTCGCACGAATCGATCCGGAAGAAATCGGTCAGGTCCGGGCCGTCCCGGCCGATCCGTTCGGTAGCGGCGGTGTCGGCCGCCGCGTCTTGCACGCGGAGGATCGGCGATGAAGACGCTCTTGCTCGTGCTCTCGCTGGCGCTCTTGCTCGCGGGCGGCGCGTGGGGCCACGCCTGGCTCGACGCGAGCCGGACGAAGCACCCGGCCGTCGACGCGTTCGCGACCTTCTACTGGAAGCTGCAGAGGAACGACCTGGCCGCCGCGGGCGCGCTCGTCGTGCCCGGCAGCGAGGCCGATCTGGCGCTGCTCGAGAAGCGCACGGTCGGCGTGGCCGCGGAGCTCGGCACCGCGCGCGGCTTCGCGCTCGAGCTCGAGCGCGACACCGAGAAGGAGCTCTCGGGCCGCGAGGCGATCCGTCTCTCCGGACGAGCGACGGTCAACATCGACCCGGCCGGGCATCTCTCGGCGTTCGGGGTTCCCGAGCTGCACGAGGTCGAGGCGCACCTGGTCGAAGATGGCGGAAGCTGGCGCGTCGTCGCGTTCCGCGACACGAGGATCGCCGGCGCGTTCTGATCCCGCGCCCTAGAACGGGGCGAGCGCGAGCTTGCGGCGCTCGGTCGAAGCGGAGAGCTCGCGCCAGATCGCCTCCTCGACCGCGCGCGCAGGGGCGCCGGGCTCGAGCTCGACGTGCGCGTGGAGCTCGATCAGAAGCGCGCGAAGCCTCTCGTTGTCGCGCTCGAGGTCCGAGATCTTCAGGCTCGCATCGCCGCCCCGCGTGGCCTCGTCCAGCCGGCTACGCAGATTCGCGTCGGAGACCGCGGAGAGCGATTCGCGGAAGAGCGCGCGCAGCGCCGCGTTCTCCTCGCTCCTTCGCGCTGCGGCGCGGTCCCACTCCTCGCGCACCATCCCGAGCAGCATCGCGGAAACGCCGACCGAGGACTGCCGGTAGGACGGCGAGACGTTCGGCATCACGTCGAAGAGCAGCGTCCCGGCCAGGATCTCGAGCACGTTCGGGATCTCCGGCTTCATCGCAGCCTCCCCAGCGTCTCGAGCGCGGCGCGGTCCTGTGCGTTGGTCAGCCACCATCCCGAGAGCGCGAGAACCGGATCCTTGTTCTTGCCGGTCTGGTACTCGCGCGCGCTCGAGACCCAGATCGCCAGACCCTTCACGCTCGAGAAGAGCTCCCACCAGCGCAGCGCCTCGGGATCGGCGCGCAGGCCGCTCGCGGCCTCCCAGATTTTGATCGCGTTCTCCTTCGAGGTCAGCCCGCCGACGCGGCCGTCCCGCGCCCAACACCAGACGCGGTTCAGGCTCCAGGCGAGGTCTTCGAGCGGGTCGCCGAGGTGCGCGAGCTCCCAGTCGAGGATCCCGCGCACGTTCCCTTCCTTGTCGTACAGGAAGTTCCCGGTGCGGTAGTCGCCGTGGACGACGTGCAGGCGCCGGGGCGGCGGCGGCGGATTGCGTCTCAGGAAGCGGATCGCGGCACGGATGATCGGCTGCGGCGCGAGCTCGTCCTCGTCGATCACCCGGGTCCAGTGGTCGAGCTCGCGGCGCCAGGCCTGATCGCGCTCGACCGGCTTCATGGTCTCGAGCAGGCCGAGCTTCTGCGGATCCGCCTGGGCGATCGCGCCGAGGATCGACCACTTCTGCTGCGCGAGCTTCTCGTGGTGCGCGGCGTAGGGCGGCATCAGGATGTTCTGGGGCGACGCGTCGAAGCCGGCGAGCTCCTGCATCACGAAGAACGGGTAGTCGAGGTGGGCTGGATCGTCCTCGAGCCAGAGCGCCTCGGGAACCGGTACGGCGGAGCCGTGAAAGGCGCGATACGCGGCGAACTCGATCGCGCGGTCGGTCTCGATCAGGCTTCCCGGCGGATCGCGGCGCAGGATCAGGCGCCGCTCGATCGTCTCCGCCCCGTCGCGGTAGCGCAGCCGCAGGCGATAGGTCTCGCGCGAGGCGCCGCCGTGGATCCGCTCGACGTCGAAGGCCTCCACGTCCGCGGCCTGCGGCAGGCGCCGCTTCGCGTAGGCGGCGATGCGTGGGGCGAGCTCGTGCACGCCCGCGATTCTGTCACAGCAGGGCTAGCCGTGTCGTCGGAACGGCCCCGTGATCGCGAGCGTGATACCCGGCTGCTGCAGGTTCACGAAGAGCGTCGCGCCATCGGGCGAGAAGCAGACGCCGGTGAGCTCGGATCGCGTGTAGGTGTTGCGCGCGATCGTCGAGAGATTCCCGCGCGGGTCGATCCGCACCAGACCGTCGTTCCCTCCGCCGTCCTCGCAGACGAAGAGATCGCCCCAGGGCGCGATCGTCAGGTTGTCGGGGTTGTGGAGGTCGCTTTCGGCATCGGTCTCGAAGAAGAGCTCGAGCGCGCCCGGCCGCACCGACTCGCCGCTCTGGCCCTCTCGCTCGCTCGGCACGTAGCGGAAGATCTGCCCGCGAAGCGACGGTCCGCCGGTGGTGCAGGCGAAGAAGATCCCCGCGCGCGAGGCCCAGATGCCCTCGCCGCGCGCGAAGAGCGCGGCCGACTTCTCCGCGTGGCCGCGCAGGCGCAGATCGTCTTCGAGCGAGTCGACGCCATCCAGTGTCACCCAGTCGACCTCGAAGCTCTTGCCGGGCTCGAGCGCCGGACCGCCGTTCCAGTTGCGCGTGTCGCTCGGGCCGCGGCGCAGGCGCAGCGCCTGCAGCTTGCCTCCGCGCGAGAGCTGGCCCGGAACCTCGGGCAGCAGGCGGTAGAAGAGCGACTCTTCGCGATCCTCGGTCAGGTAGACCACTCCGCTTGCCGGATCGACCACTGCGGCCTCGTGGTTCATCCGGCCCAGCGCCAGAAGAGGTATTGCGGGGGTGAGCGCCGGCTCCGCCGTCGCGGGCACCTCGAAGACGAAGCCGTGATCGCGGCTGAACGGGCCGCCCGCGCGCACCGAGAACTCCTCGCAGGAGAGCCACGAGCCCCACGGCGTCACTCCGCCCGCGCAGTTCCGGGTCGTGCCGCCGAGCGAGAGCCAGCTCGATTCGACGCGGCCGGTCGTCGGGTCGTAGACCAGCGTGGTGGTTCCGCCGGACTGCGGAACCCCGTCGGCGCCGACGTCGTAGAGGCGATCGCGCGCGACGCGGTCCAGACGCTCGAGCTTCGCGCCGAACGGCCCGGGCGCGTTCGGGCCCGCGATCTGCTCGTGGTTGCGCACCAGGACGATCCGGCCGCGAGGTCCGACGAACGTGCCCGTGCCGTCGGGGCTTCCGGGTGTGAGCAGCCCGTCGCTCATCTCGTCGCCGGTCCGCGAGATCACGCGGTACGAGAAGCCCGGCGCGAGCTCGAGCAGGCGAGCGGGATCGGGCACGAGCGGCTCGGCCGCGCGGCCGGCGCGGGGCAGCCCGAGCAGCGCGAGGCTCGCCCATCCGACGGTGCGCAGGAAATCGCGGCGGCTCGTCTTCACCTACGTCGGGTTTCGGCCCGAGCCGCGCGGCGCTGAAGCGAGCAGGCCCACGCTCCGAAGCGCGTGTGGCGGAACGTCGAACGAGACGTATCGCGGCGTGAAGTCGACGGCGAAGTCCGCGGGCGTCT